>JBFXFN010000001.1:0-110586 GCA_050179015.1 Methylacidiphilaceae bacterium
CTGGCTCTACTACCGGTTCGTCGATCGAATCTCCGGGACGCAAGTCGCCCCCCGCGAATACCCTCCCCCTTCGTTTCGGGGGTAATGGAGAGGAGTTTCCGAGCCACCCCTACCCGTCTACCCCGGCTTGACGACGACGAGAATCGCGATCACCAGGACCGATAATCCGATCAAGCCGGGGGACCAGCGCACAAATCCGGGAATCCGGGCGTCGGGATTGGACGAACAGCGCCGGAGCATTCCGGACTGCATGCCATGGAGTCCGGAGAGAACGACTACAAAAACCAGCTTGGCCGAGAGCCAGCCCTTGCTGAAACTTCCGCTGAGCACAGCCAGCGCGATCCCGAGTGCCCAGACTAGGAGCAGAGCGGGCACGGTCAGTCGATTATCCCACCGGCGCATCGAAGCAATCAGAGCGCCGATGGATGGGTCCCTTCCACTTTGCGCCAGGGAAGCGAGCACGATCGACTGCGTGAAGAGCCCACCGATCCAGACGAATACGGCCGCCACGTGCAGCGCTTCGAGCCAGCGATAGGTCAACGCTCCTCCCCCCATGCCAGGGCCGCTTCCTTCTGTCTGAGAAGGCCCGCGTTCGCAAAGACTCCGAAAGGAATAAAGCTGCCAAGGAGAAGTCGCAAGACCTCGCGACGAGTCCAGCCGCCGGCCGAGACGGCCGCCGCCAAACTCCAGAGGAAAAAGAGAAAGAAGAAACCATGAACGGAGCCGATGATCCGGACCGCCATCGGATGGCCGAAAAGATGCTTGGCGGGAACGGCCACGAAGACAAGCAAGAGCAGTGTGAAGCCCTCCAGGATGGAGGCGATGCGCAGCCTCCGGATGAGTGTTCGATCAGGCATGGCTGGACCCTTCCGAAGGGCGATTCTTTGCTTTGGAGGCGGGGTCGATCGCGCGATGGCCGCGGAAGGCTCGCATCATCGGGCAATAGATAAGCTCTACTCCGACAAAGCCGCCAGAAAAATATTCTCCCCAAATGCGGCCGTCTCGGAAAACTCACCCTTCCTCTTCGAACTCTCCGGGCTTGGCGAGCTTCCGCTCCCGTTCCCTCGTTCCTGCGGCGGGGCGGGGGAATAGCCGGCTTGCCCCAATCACCGGGATCAGAGTGCTCAAGAGAATGGCGATCGTCACCTGGGAATACTGCTGCCGGGCCAAGATGCCCTGCTGCACGCCGTCATGGGCGGCGATGAAGCCGAAGGTGAGTCCTCCGCTCGTGAGCAGCGATCCGAAAAGCGCTTCCCGGTGCGAGAAGCGGAGCACCCGAAGGGCAGGCCACACCGCGATCACCTTGCTTAGGAACTTGAGGCCGAAAAACACGAGAATGGGCAACAAGCCGTAGACGAGAGCATGCAAGGAAATGTGAAAGCCCGCCTTCATGAAGAAGAAGGGGGTGAGCAGGCCGTAGGCGAGCGAGCGCATGCGGCGCACGAGCTCACGGTCGGTCGCAAAGGATTTTGCCACAAGAACACCGGCGACATAGGCCGGAAGGACCGGTTCGGTCTGCGCGATCGACGCGAGCGCGCCAAGGAGGGAGAGGACAAGAAAGAGGAACTTGATTTCGGGCTCGCTGACAGGGCTCCGCTTTAGCCAGCCCAGAAGGGGCCGGAGCGAGAATGGGAGGGCCAAGAGGAGGAGGAGCGCGAGAATTAGGAAGAACCCCGAGCTCGGGGACCAGCGAGTAAAGAAAAGACCCAGGGACAAGACCGAGCTGAAATCGGTCACAAAGCAGCTTGTTAAAAGGATCTGGCCGAAACGGGTGGCTTCCATCCCCTGCTCTACGACGGCCGTGTAAACGATCGCTACCGAAGTCGTGGCCAGAGCGATCCCGGTGATGAGCGACTGTCCCTGACCCCAACCCAGAACGGAGTGTACCAGGAGATAGATCAGCCCAAAGGGAAGGAGAAAGGAGAGAAGGCCGATGATGACGCTAGAAACGGCATGACGCCGGAACGAGCCCGGATCAATCTCGGTTCCGGCGAGAAAGGCGAGCGTCACGCTTCCAAGCCTCGCCAGAAAGACCATCCATTCCGCCGGCTCCGAGAGCCCCAGCAGGTGGCTCATCAAGATGCCGACGAGCACCTCCATCAGAGCCACGGAGACCCGAAGCTGAAGGGCGATCACAGCGGCCAGAAAGGCCGCTCCCATCCAGAGCGTGAGGAAGACCCATGGATTCTCCAGTGGCATGCGAGGTTCGCTTTGCCGGCCAACGGCTCTTCAGAGAGAGGAGAGAGGCGGAGGGGTCGGCCTTGCGGAGTCCCACGAGCATATGCAAATTTGCCGCAAGCCTGTAATTAATTTCCGTCCATTTTCGGTCAACAGGACGGAAATGCGATGGCGATGCCGCGTAAGGAGCGCCAGACCGGAGTGCGGAATGGACGAAGGCCGATGGCCGCTTACTCCTGCCGTTTCCCCTTTTCCTGTAGCGGACAAATCTAGTAGAAAGATGCGCATCACCGCGACCATGCGCACTCTTCGGCGTCCTCGGTCGGCTCTTGCCGTTGCCCTCTGCCTCTCGGCTCTCGCGCTCTTCTTCGCCGGCTCTTCCGCTTGGGCGCGTGCAAAGAGCCCGCATTCCTCGAAGGCGGGCGCCCACCATCGGCAGGGTCCGCGCGCTGCTCGGACGCTAGTCGTCAAAGTCTCTCTCGACGGCCGAGCCGTCTACGTGATGAAAGGCGATCGCCCCCTGCTGGTGGCCCCCACCTGCTCAGGCAAGCCAGGCCACCTCACGCCCACGGGTGCCTTTCATGTGACGGGAAAAGCCAAGCGGAGGCGATCCGGCAGATATGGTTTTTGGGTGAAGGACGGCCAGGCGGTGGAAGGGACCAAGGCCGGAGGGCCGCCGGACAAGACGACTGGCTGGCGGTTCGTCGGCTACCCGATGCCGTTCTGGGTCGGTTTTTCGCCTGGATACGGCTTTCATGAAGGCTATCTCTGGTCGGCGCCCAGAACCCACGGGTGCCTGCATTTGAGCGGCAGGGATTCGCAGCGCTTCTACGAACTGGTCTCCCGCGGAACCCTGGTCTCCATTCGACGGACGCAACCAGAGGATCAGACCCTAGGGAAAGCGGTGCACCATCCCGAAGATGAAAAGACTCGAGAAGCGCCTCCTTCTTTCTTCCTCTCCGGCGACAGCTTCACGATCCCCTGGGAAGACGCTCTCAAGCCGGCTCCCACCGGGGCGGAACAAAAGATCGGGGTGCGGGAGCCCGATGCTACGACTCATAAGGAGCCAGAACCGGGTAAGAGCCAAGGGAGCGGCACCGCAGGGCCTCCTGATCGGCCTTCCTGAGCGCGCGCTGCATCGGACCTTCCTCCTCGCTCCCCTCCAGGCTGACGAAGAAGACGTAGGTGTTCGGCTGGCCAGGCACCGGTCGGGAAACGATTCGTTTCAGGTTGATTCGCTCAGTACGAAACGCCTCCAAGAACGAGCAGAGGCTTCCCGGCTCCTGCGGGAGTGAAAACACGAGGCTCGTCTCCCGGCCACCGGGGCCGGGTCTCCTCCGACGCAAGAGGACAAACTGCGTGAGATTGACGAGCCCCTCCTCCACCGGGTAATGGAGCACGGCGAGTCCGGCGGCTGCCGCCGCCTCGCGGGTAGCGAGAGCCGCGGCTCCGGGCGTCTTCGCGGCCAGTCGGGCCGCCTCGGACGTGCTTCCGGCGGCCCGAAACTCGATCTTCGGAAATCGACTTTCGATCCACCGACGGCAGTGACCAAGGGGCGCCCAGTGCGAATAGACGATCTGCGGCGTTTCTCCGGCGGGCCCGATGAGCGCCAGCCGGACATGAAGGGCGAGTTCCTCCTGAATGAAGAGGGGCTGCGCATCCTCCAAGAGCAGATCCACTGTCTCCAGGATCATCCCGCCCGAGGAGTTTTCGATCGGGACGAGGCCCAGGTGATCTTGGTCGGCCTGAGCGAAGGCGATCACCTCTGCAATCGATGTGCAGGGAAGGAGCGGACTACCGGGAAATCTCTTTCCTGCAACCAGATGGGAAAATGTATGCTCGGGCCCCAGATAAGCGATCGCGGGCTGTGCAGAAGTCTCTTTTGGGCCGGAAGGCATCTGATTCTAACCATTACCCGCTTCCCTAGAGAGGCACAACAAAAGAGAAGACGGGCGCAAATAGGCAATAGGGTTTGCTAATGGCTCTGATCTTCCGAAGCGACACGACCGGCAAACGCCCGATGGGCGATCGTCGTGTAGCAGAGGATCAAGAAAAAGCCCACGGAGAACCAACCAAGGCCGGCCTGCAGGCTTGCGGGAGAAGCGGCGGCGTTACGGGCGGTGAGGCTATAGCCCGGACCGGAGGAGGAGATCAGGAGGTTCGGGAAGAGGCCGAAAGCCGTGGCGCCTAGCGCGGCCAGGAGAAAGAGGGAAGAGGCAAGGAAGGCCCCCTGATCCCTCTGCTTGCGTAGGGAATAGACCATCGCAGAAAAGCAGAGCAGAGCCGAAAGCGGAAGCCCCAAGGCCAACGGGGTTCGGGTATACGCGCGCAAAAGCTCCGGCTGGACGATGGGACCCAGGAAAGTGCAGCAGGCGCCCAAGATTGCCAGGCCTTTGAGGCCTTGGGCGGCGATGGCCCGCGCTCTCCGGCGTAGATCCCCCGTCGTCTTCGCCGTCGTCAAAAAAGCTCCATGAACCGTCAGAGCGGTCACCGAAAGGGCGCTGAAGAGAAGCGAGTAGCCGTCGAGCATGCCTCGGCCGGTTCCAGGAAGGAAATAGCTCCAGAGCGGCAGGAAAAACTGCCCCGACCCATCCAGTGGGACGCTCTGGATTAGGTTTCCCAGCAGGGCGCCCAGAAGCACGGCGATCGCCGTGCTGGAGAGAAAGAAAACGGCATCCCAAAATGCCCACCAGAGCGTATGGTCGATCGAGAAGCGGACTTCCAGGGAGAGGCCGCGAAAGACCAACACCCAGAGCAAGATCATGAGTGCGAGGTAAAAACCGCTGCAGGCAGAAGCATATGCCTTGGGGAAGGCAAAGAAGAGAACTCCTCCTCCGGCGATCAGCCAGACCTCGTTTCCGCTCCAGACCGGGCCCACGACACGGCGGAGCGCCCGGCGCTCGGATTCCGAGCGGGAAGCCCAAGGGAAGAGAATTCCGACTCCGACGTCCGCCCCTCCGAGAAGAACATAGCCTCCAAAGAGAGCGACCAGGAAAACATACCAGAGAGCTTCCATCCGCTCCTTCCGTATGGCCTAGCGGCCACTCCCTCCAACATTTGTTCCCGAGACGCCGCGCCAACCACAGCGGAGACCTTGAAAGAAGCTGCCGCTAATGACCATACCCTCCTTCCGATCCCGAGGAAGATCCCCTCGGGCCCTTGCCGATCTGCTGGAGAACGAGCAGAAGGAAAAGAATCCCAAGAAACAGGTAGAGCCCAAGAAAGCCCAGAAAGCTAAAAAGGGCGTTGCCCGCGTTCACGCCGGGCGAGATTCCCTCCGCCGTCTTGAGAACCCCATAGACCACCCAAGGCTGACGGCCGGCTTCCGCCGTGATCCAACCGGCGGTGGTGGCAATATAAGGAAAAGGGGCGCTCAAAAGCAGGGTCCAGAGAAGCCAGGGAGTTTGCGAGAGCCTGCCGCGCAAGAGAAAGATCAGGCTTGTCGTCATGACCGCCGCCAGAATCGTCCCTAGGCCCACCATGATATGATAAGCATAGTAGACCAGAGGGATGTTATCCGGCCAGAGCTCCCTGGGGAAGGCATCCAGCCCGGCGACCCGAGCGGCAAACCGGTGGTAGGTGAGGACGCTTAGGAGATCCGGAAGAAAGATCGGGTTGTCGAGCGTCTGGGTTTCGAGATTGGGCTGCCCCACGAGGATCAAGGGAGCACCTTTCTCGGTGTGAAAGATGCCTTCCATGGCGGCGGCCTTGACCGGCTGATGGGCGAAGACCTGCTGGCTTTCGTGATCTCCGGTGGGGAACATGACCAGGATCGTGGCAAGGCTTCCTCCAAGAACTGCCGTCCGCAAAAAGATGCCGGCGGAGGGCAGATGACTCTGGGCGAGTTGGTAGAAGGCGCCGACCGAAGCGATCACGAAGGAAGCGGTTACGACCGCCGCGCTCATGTTGTGCAGAAATTGCCAGAAGAGCCAGGGATTTCCCAGAACGGCAGGCAGACTCGTCAGCCGGGCCGCTCCTTCTTCCTTAAGGAGGCTGTAGCCCACCGGGTGCTGCATCCAAGCATTGGTAGCCAGAATCAAATATGCGGAAACCCAGGAGCCCAGAAAGAGCATGCAGGTCGCAAACCAGTGAATGCCAGAACCCAGCTTCCGCTCCCCGAAGAGCACGATTCCTAGGAAAGAGGATTCGAGAAAAAAGGCGAAGACCCCTTCCATGGCAAGAAGTTGTCCTACCGGTTCGCCCGCAAAGCGAGAGAAGGCCGACCAGTTCGTCCCGAACTCGAACTCCATCGGGATCCCGGTGACCACCCCGAATGCGAAAGAGAGCGCAAAAATCCGCGTCCAAAACCGGGCGGCTCGGTCCGCCGCCTCGCTCTTATAAAAAAATGCAACGCTTTTCCAGAAAACGAGATAGAGCGCAAGCCCCATGGTCAATTGCGGGAAGAGATAGTGAAAGGCGGCGGTGAACCCGAACTGGAGCCGGTCGTAGAGAAGCATGGTTTCTGGCTAATCTCCAGAGGCACCGCGCGAAGAAGGCAGCGCTTCTCCGCTAGGCGACGGTTGGTTCGCCTTGGTTAGCAGTCAGCCGAGATGTCTGACAAATTCTGTACCCGAGGCGTAGCAAAAGGGCACGAAGTTTGTGAGGAGTTGCGAGAAACAGCCGCTGAGGCGATTCGCCGCGCCACTGCTCGGACCTCCTCACCAGAACTCGGGAGATGGCGTTTGACAGAGGGGCGGCGTTAGGGTACCCCTTTGCCAGCGTGTCCCTGGCTCTCGCCCGACTAGATCTGCTCCTGACTCGTTTCCGTAGTCTGCGCGCCCTAGTCATCGGGGATCTCATGCTCGATGAATTCCTCTGGGGACGAGTCCGCCGGCTCTCTCCGGAGGCGCCCGTTCCCGTCGTCGAGGTGCAACGCTCTTCCCGCTTTCCGGGGGGTGCCGCCAACGTCGCCCGGAATCTTCTCGAGTTCACTCCCCGCGTCACCCTCTGCGGGGCGGTCGGCGACGATCCTTCGGGACAGGAGCTGACCCAAGCGTTGAAGGATACGGGTTGCGACGTCAGCGGGATCCGGCGCATTCCCGGAAGGCCGACAACCCTCAAGACCCGAGTCTTCGGAAGGCAGCAGCAGATCGTCCGCGTCGATCGGGAGACGCGGGATGGCCTGCCATCTGCCGCGCGGGAAGAACTGGCTGACTTCCTGCGGCAGACGATCCCTGCATGCGATCTGATTCTCCTCGAGGATTACGCCAAAGGACTCCTCGACCAAGAGATCACCGACCTGGTGCTGACGGAGGCGGCGCGAGCCGGAAAGCTGACGGCGGCCGATCCACATACGCACAACCGCCTATCCTGGAAAGGGGTGAGCGTGCTCAAACCCAATCGCTCGGAAGTGCTCGCCCTGAGCGGCATGGAAGATCCGGAAGAGAGCCTCGCCTCCGTCGAGAAGGCCGCACGCCTCTTGCGAGAGCGCTCAGGCTGCCGTCATCTTCTTGTCACGCTGGGGGAAGAAGGAATGCTTCTGCTCGACGAGACCAACCAGAGCCGGCGGATTCCTACGGCGGCGCGCGAAGTCTTCGACGTTTCGGGGGCCGGGGACACCTCCCTATGCCTTTTTTCCCTCGCCCTCGCCGCGGGGTCGGAGTCCTGGGAGGCCGCAAAACTTGCGAATCTAGGAGCCGGGATCGTTGTCGGAAAGCTGGGCACGGCAACCGTCTCTGCGGAGGAGCTCCGAGCACACCTTTCGACATCTCCATGAGAGAGAGGGCTGTTTTTTTCGATCGGGACGACACCCTGATCGCCAATGTTCCCTATCTGGACGATCCGAAGAAGATCGCGCTTGCCGAGGGAGCGGCAGAGAGCTTGTCCCGGCTGAAGGCTGCGGGTTTTCTCCTTTTCTTGGTCAGCAATCAATCCGGTGTCGGTCGAGGATGGATCTCTCGGGAAGACGTCGACGCGGTCAACCAGGCGATCCTCAGCCGGCTTCCGACTCCGCTCTTCTCAAAGATCTATCTCTCCTTTGCCGCTCCCGAGAGCGATCCTTTGTGGGATCGGAAACCTTCACCGCTTCTGCTCTGGCGTGCCTCGCGCGAGTTCGGCGTCGAGCTGCGTCAGTCTTTTTTTGTCGGAGACCGCATCGCCGATGTCCTCTGCGGGCGCAACGCCGGCTGCCGTACGCTGCTCCTTACCGCAAACGAAGACAAGAAAGAGGACAATCGCGCACGGCGCTGGGCCGAGCGCATGGCCGACCGCGTCGTTCCTTCCCTGCCCGCGGCGGCGGACTGGATCTTGGCATGCTCCGCTCAAGAGTGGAACGAAAGGGGAGAAGCCTCATGGTAGATCAGGCGGTTCTGGTCATTCCCGCGCGCTGGGCGTCGACCCGTTTTCCCGGCAAGCTGCTCGTCCCGGTGGCCGGAAAGCCGCTGATCCAATGGGTGTGGGAGGCGGCGATGCGTTGTCGGCAGGTCCGGGAAGTGATCGTGGCTACCGACGAGCGGCGGATCCTTGAGGCTGCCCGAGCGTTTGGAGCCCGTGTGGAATTTACCCGATCAGACCACCGATCGGGCACCGATCGAATGGCCGAAGTCGCCGAGCGTATTCACTCCGGCGTCTATGTGAATGTTCAAGGGGATGAGCCGGCCGTGGATCCGGCGGAAATCGATCGACTGATCGCCGAGATGGGTTCGGCTCCCGTAGCAACTTTACGCCGGAAGCTCGCACCCGAAGAAGCCGAAAATCCGAATGTCACAAAAGTGGTTTGCGACCGCCAAGGTTACGCGCTTTACTTCTCCCGAGCGGCCGTTCCCTTTGTCCGCGACACTGGTCGGGACGTGCCCCGATGGGCTCATGTTGGAGTTTATGCGTTCCGGGCGGAGGCTCTGCGGCATTTCGCCGGTTCCCCGCCGGGCGAGTTGGAGCAGGCCGAAAGCCTCGAGCAGCTCCGCGTTTTGGAGAATGGTATACCGATGATCGCCCTTCCTACCGCTATGCGCTGTTTCGGCGTGGACGTTCCGGAAGATGTCGAGCGCGTGGAACAGGTTCTAATACAAAGATGAAATATGTGTTTGTAACCGGAGGAGTCGTAAGCTCTCTGGGAAAGGGATTGACCGCCGCTGCCCTGGGCACGCTTCTCGAACATCGGGGCCTTAAGATTGCTCTGCAGAAGCTCGACCCCTACCTCAACGTCGATCCGGGGACCATGAACCCCTACCAGCATGGGGAGGTCTACGTGCTGGAAGACGGAGCCGAAACGGATCTCGACCTTGGCCACTATGAACGTTTCACTTCGGTCCAGCTCACTCGGAAGAACAATGCGACCACCGGTCAGATCTATGAAGCGGTGATTCACAAGGAGAGGCGCGGCGACTATCTCGGGAAGACCGTCCAGGTCATTCCCCACGTCACCGACGAGATCAAGAGGAGGATTCGGGACGCGGCCACGGCCGGCGACTACGACCTGCTCATCACCGAAATCGGCGGAACCACGGGGGACATCGAAGGCCTTCCCTTTTTGGAGGCCGTCCGCCAACTCGCTCTCGAAGTCGGTCCCAGCAACGCTCTCTTCCTCCATGTCACCCTTGTTCCCTACCTGCGCGCGGCGGGAGAGCTCAAAAGCAAGCCGACGCAACAGAGCGTTGCCAAGCTCCGGGAGATCGGCATCCAGCCCAACATTCTTGTCTGCCGGTCGGAATGGCCGCTGACTCCGGATGTGCGCAGCAAGCTCGCCCTCTATTGTAGCGTTCCGCTGGAGGCCGTCGTGGAGGAGCTAGACCTGGAACACTCGATCTACGAGCTCCCGCTCCTCCTTCAGAAGGAGCGGCTCGACCAGTTGGTCGCCCGTTCCCTGCGTCTCTCGCTGCCCCCGGCGGATCTGCGGGAGTGGGAAAAGTTCCTGCAGCAGATCCTCGCTCCGAACCACCGCGTCCGCATTGCGATGGTCGGCAAGTACATCGAGCATCACGACGCCTACAAGAGCGTCTCGGAGGCTCTGGTCCATGCGGGAGCCGCCCTTCAGGCCGGGATCGATCTTCTCCCCGTCGACGCCGAAGAGGTGGAGAAGCGGGGTCCGGAGGAGCTGCTGCGCAAGGCGCAGGGCATTGTTGTCCCGGGAGGCTTCGGCCACCGAGGCGTCCAGGGAAAGATCGAGGCCGCCCGCTTCGCGCGGGAGCGGAAGATCCCCTACCTTGGCCTCTGCCTGGGCATGCAGATTTCGGCGGTCGAGTTCGCCCGGAATGTCCTCCACCTTCCCGAAGCCCATAGCACCGAGTTCTGTCCGACGACTCCCGATCCCGTGATCTGCCTGCTTGAAGAGCAGCGGCACACGGTTCAAAAAGGAGCCTCGATGCGGTTAGGCGCCTCGAACTGCCAGCTCATTCCGGGAACCAGGAGCCAAGCGGCCTACCGTACGCTCTCGACTCGGGAGCGCCACCGCCATCGCTACGAGTTCAACCCGGCCTATCGGGAGTCCTTCGAGCGGGCGGGCTTCCGGGTCGCGGGGGTCTCCGAGGATACCAAGCTCGTCGAGCTCCTGGAACTCGACGATCATCCCTGGTTCGTGGGCTGTCAGTTCCATCCGGAGTTCCACTCGCGCCCCAACACCCCCCATCCGCTTTTTGCGGGCTTCCTGCGGGAAGCGTTACGCGTCTGCGCCGGATAGACTCATGTTCCTGGAGAGTTCTTCCTTTTTTCTGATCGCGGGGCCCTGCGTCTTGGAATCCGAGGAGATCGCCGTCCGGATCGCCTCCGTCCTTCAAGAAGCCGCCTCGCGCCTCGGACTTTCGTTCTGTTTCAAGGCTTCGTTTGACAAGGCCAACCGCTCCTCCCTCGGCTCCTACCGCGGGCCTGGATTGGCAGCGGGCTTGGAAGTCCTGGGACGGATACGGGACAAGCTGGGAGTGCCCGTAACCACCGACATCCACGAAAGCAGCCAGGCGGCACCGGCGGCAGCGATCGTCGACCTGCTGCAGGTCCCTGCCTTTCTCTCCCGGCAGACCGATCTCCTCCTCGCCGCCGCGGAGACCGGAAAACCGGTTAACGTAAAAAAGGGACAGTTCCTTGCGGCTTCGGACATGGACCGCATCGCGGAAAAGCTCCGTTCCGGGGGCTGCCGAGACTTCTTTTTTACCGAGCGTGGCACCTTTTTCGGCTATCATGACCTCGTCGTGGACATGCGGAACTTGGTGGAGATGAGGAAGCGAGGGTATCGCGTCCTCTTCGATGCCACCCACTCGGTCCAACGGCCAAGCGCCCTCGGCTCCACCTCCGGCGGGGATCGGGATCTGGCCTTTCCACTGGCGAAGGGCGCCGTCGCGGTGGGAATCGACGGGCTCTTCCTGGAAACCCATCCCGTTCCGGAGCAATCGCCCTCGGACGGAGCGACCATGATCCCGCTCGCCCAAGTGTCCTCGTTTCTCGAAAAACTCCTGGAGATCCATGCAGCGGCCAAAGAGAGCTAGCGCTCCAGCCCCCGCCCCGTCCGGCGCCATCCCCATCACAAATCGGACGACGCTCGGGAGGGAGGATGGCCTTCTCCTGCCTACGCTCCACGTCCTCCTCTGTTCCTTGGCGCTCGTGGCCGCTCCTTGGATGGCACGGGCGGACTCGGCCTCGATCCCTTTGGGATCGGTCGTCAAGGAGTTTCGCCTCCCCCAAAGGAATGCCGAAGGAGCCCTCGAAGGGATGGTCACGGGCCGGGAAGCTCGAGCGATCAGCGTCAACCGGACGGAAATCCTCGACATGAAGATCGAGCTCTATGACCAGGGGAAGGTCGGAACCACGATCCTCTCGCCCCGTTGCGATCTCTGGAAGCTTGAGGATCGGCTGAGCACGCACTCCGGAGCGGTGGTCGAGCGCCCCGATCTGCGGCTCACGAGCCAGATCATGGATTGGGAGGTCGGGGGACACCGGGGGGTTTTCCGACAGAACGTCCGCGTGGTCCTCTTCCATCTCCCGCTGGGGAAACCCTCCGGCCAGCAGAGCGCGGAGAAGCCCCCTCCCTCCCTGCGTCAGGGCGGACCTCCCTCCCTGAAGCCTCTGGAACCTCTCCAATGAAACCTCTCCTTCCCTTCTTGGCTTGCCTGATCCTTGTCGCAGTGCCGGTGACGGGTCTCCACGGACAATTCCCCGAAGGAAAGCCCCCGGAGCTGCAAAGCCATCCGGACGCCACCGTCATCACCTCCAACACATTCCGATTGGACATGAACATCCACCAGGGTTTTTTTAACGGTAATGTGATCATGATCACCAACAACTTGCGGCTACGGTCGAACGAAATGATCGTCTTCTTTGATGAGACCGGCAACCAGGTGAAGCGGATGATCGCCCGAGGGGATGCCATTCTTGAGCAGCCCAAGAGAACGGGAACATCGAGCCAGATGGAGTATATCGTCGCCGAGAACAAGCTCATCATGACCGGCAACCCAGAGGTGATCGACGACCAGAACCATGTCACCGGTACGGTCATCACCCTCTTTCGAGACACCGATCAGATGCAGGTCGACGGCCACAGCAAGGTCGTCCTCTACCAGGGGGAGAATGCGACACAGCCAGCCCCGCCCGCGCAAAAAAGATAGAAGAGAGCCCAATCCATGTTTCGCCGAAGAGTTCTCATCCTTTCCGTAAGCGCCGGCACCGGTCATGTGCGGGCCGCCGAGGCATTGGATAAGGTCTTTCGCCTTCAGCCGGAAACCGGCGAGGTCCTGACCGTCGATGCCCTCAAGTTCACCAACAAGATCTTTCGCGACTTCTATTCGAGCCTCTACATCCAGCTCGTGGAGAAGGCGCCCTCCTTCCTCGGCTGGTGGTACAGAATGACCGACGAGCCGTGGAAGACCGACCGCATGCGCCTAATGTTGGATCGACTCCACACAGGGCCTCTGGTCGACTTTATCGAAAGCTTTTCTCCGGACATCACCGTCTGCACCCACTTTCTCCCTGCGGAGCTGATCTCCCACTTGATCTCCCAGGCAGGTTTGCGCACGCGCCTTTCGATCGTCGTGACCGACTTCCACTTCCATGCGATGTGGCTCTGCCGGCTCTTCCATCGGTACTTTGTTGCCACCGAAGAGACGCGCATCCACTTGAGTCGGCTCGGGCTTCCCGAGGAGCGGATCACGGTCAGCGGAATCCCCATCGATCCGGTGTTTTCGCAACCGCTGGAGCGCTCCGAGGCTCGCCGAGCCCTGGGACTCCATCCCGACCTTCCGCTGCTCTTGGTTTCCGCCGGCGCGCTCGGAGTCGGTCCAGCAGAAGTCGTCGTCGAATCCCTCCGAAACGTGGCCGCTCCCGTCCAGATCGTCGTCATCTGCGGCAGGAATTCCCCTCTTCGAGAGAGGCTCCTGAAAGCAAAAGCCGAGTGGACCGGCTCCTGGCCTCTGAGAGTTCTCGGTTTTACTTACGAGATGCACCGCTGGATGGCGGCCGCCGACCTCTTGATCGGGAAGCCGGGGGGGCTCACCGCCTCGGAAGCCATGGCCCGAGGCCTTCCCATGGTCATCGTGGCACCGATCCCGGGTCAGGAGGAACTGAACAGCGATTATCTGCTCGAGCAACGCGTGGCGATTAAATGCCACGAATTCACCACGCTTGCCTTCAAGATCGACTCCCTACTTTCCGACCTTCCCCGCTTGCAGGCGATGCGGAGGGCGGCTCTCGACTCGGCCCGCCCGGACGCGGCCCAGGTCATCGTCCGCCGCCTGCTGGAAGATGAAACCGAGGAGCCAGAACCCGTTTGGATCAATCGCAAGCAAAAGCAGCACATCGCTCAGGTAGCCAAGGCGGTCAGGCTCTAGCCAAAAGCGTCAGCCTGCCGGGGATCCCTCTTCAGGCCCCCTCCCCGTCTACGGATCTCCCGCTTCCGCGTTTCCTCTGGGGGGTCGCCACCTCCGGTTACCAGCACGAAGGGGGAATCAACGGGCCGGGAGAACCCCTCAACAATTGGGCTTGGGCCGAACAGGAGCGACTGGTCGAGACCTCCGGACAAGCGAGCAACTTTTGGGAGCTTGCCGAAGCCGATCTGGAGCGGGCGGCACGGCTGGGACTCAATGCCTTTCGCCTGGAGCTATCCTGGAGCCGCATCCAGCCGATTCGCACGCTTCCCAACCCCGAATCGGGCGCCCCGCCTCCTCCCTTCGATCCCTCCGCCCTGGAGCGCTACGCCGCCATCCTGGCCCACTGCCGTCTTCTTGGCCTCGAGCCGGTCGTCACCCTCCACCACTTTACCCATCCGGCCTGGCTGGGACTCGATGCTTGGTTGCGCTCCGAGACGATCGACCATTTTGTCGCCTACGTCCGCCATGCCG
Organism: Methylacidiphilaceae bacterium; assembly: GCA_050179015.1. Taxonomy (GTDB): domain Bacteria; phylum Verrucomicrobiota; class Verrucomicrobiia; order Methylacidiphilales; family Methylacidiphilaceae; genus Methylacidimicrobium. The sequence goes on from JBFXFN010000001.1 coordinate 14,436, forward strand.
TCCAATCCCTCCTTCAGCTCCTATCGCAAAAACATGGGGTCCTGCCGCCCCGCGTCTACCTCACGACGAACGAACCCAACATGCTGGCGGCCTGCCACTACCTCTACGGCTATTTTCCTACCGGCCCGACCCGCGGGGTCCATTCCGTCGCCAAAGCCCTCATGCATCTTTTGGAAGCCCATATCCGTGCCTACCAGGTGATTCACGAATCGTACGAAGCGACCCAAGTCCGGCCGCTCGTCGGATTCAACAACTATGCGAACAATCTCTACTGGCTCGATCAGTCGTGGCTCGACCTCCTCAACTGCCCCCACCGCGGAGTTCCCAGGCAGAAGATCTTTTCTCATCTCTGGGAAAACGCACGGCGGCTCGACCGGGATTTTCAACGCGCCCAGTTCCCGACGGTCTCCTTCGTGCGGAGGATCCTGGGCAGAGCGATCAAGACCGTGCAACATTTCCTCGCCTACGCATCCTCTCTGGGAGAGCCCTGGGACCGCCTCGTAGACGTGGTCTATGCTTCGCCGACCCGCCCGATGGACTTCGTGGCCTTCGACTACTACGATCCCTTCGTCGAGCACGCCTTTCGCTGGCCCCATTGGCGCGATGAACTTCCGCGCCGGAACAAGACCTTTCATGAGTGGGTCCTGGAGGGCTTCACGAGCAAATGGTGGGACTGGCACATGCTTCCCGAGGGGCTGGCCTTCATCATCCAGCAGCTCCGGCGCTTTGAGCTTCCCCTCCTCATTGCCGAAAATGGGATCGCCTACCGGAGCAATTCTTCCGGCCTCGTGGAGGATCGGGAAGACGCGGTCCGGCGGACCGACTACATTCGCGCCCACGTCCGAATGGTGACCCGCCTCTGGGAAGAGGGAGCACCCCTCTTCGGCTACCTCTACTGGTCCCTCGTCGACAACTACGAGTGGGGTAGCTATGCTCCCCGTTTCGGCCTCTACTCGATGGGCGGCCCGGATTCTTGGGAGCGAAAGGAGAGCGGCCTAGTCGGGGAAAGCCCGGCAAAAACCTATGCCGAAGAAGTGGCGCGCGCCGAGCAACGAATGAGCCGGGCAAAGCCCACATGAAACAGAATCTTCAAACCTTCGTCGGGGGTCCACTCCAGACCAACGCCTACCTCTTCCCCGGCGAGGACGGCTGGGTCTGCGTCGATGCTCCGCAAGGAATCGCCGTCTTTCTGCGCGAGAAGAAGATGCGCGTCGAAACCCTCCTTCTCACCCACGGCCACTTCGACCACGTCTGGGATGCGGCTCAACTGGTCTCCGAACACCGGGCCGTCGCCTACGCCCATCCAGCCGACCTTCCCCTCCTGCATCATCCCGTCGATCTGCGTACCTACGGGATCCCGGGGGAGTACGCTCCGCTTGAGCAGGTGATCCCCCTCCCCCTTCCCCCGCATGGCGTCGTCCGCTGGGGCTGCAGCGGCCATGAATTTATCCTCTACCACATACCGGGTCACTGCCCGGGCAGCGTCGCCTACTACGAGCCCCGCTGCGCCAGGGTGTTTGACGGGGACATCCTCTTTGCGGGCGGGGTCGGCCGCTGGGACCTTCCTGGGGGCTCCCGCAAAGATCTCCTCGAGGGCATTCGACGCTACCTCCTTCCGCTTCCTCCGGAAACCGAGGTTTACCCCGGACACGGCCACCCGACGACCATTGGCGCAGAGCGCACGACCAATCCCTTCCTCCAAGCGGAGAGCGGGTAGCCCGTGATGGGAACTCTGACTCTCCCTCATGGGTTCCGAACAGCAGGGGAGCGATCCAGTCGCGGGAAGGGGATCGGAAGATTCGTCTATTTTCCCCAATTGGAAGAGTCTCCCTCCAACCCCGGCTCGGGCTACCCCGCCGCAAAAAAAAGATCCCGCAAGCCTCCCATTTTTCGCTTGCGATTCTGTTCGAGGAAAAGTAAGCAAACTGCCGCGCCTTCCGGCTTCCGGGAGCCGGGCGCGCACGCCCCTACCGGAGGAAAAGGATGGCCAACGAGGTAATCGCCCGCAAGCAAGAAGGCTGGCTCGTCGTCTCCCTCCAACCCGACGTCTGCAAGACTCCGGTGGGAGGTGCGGTCGTCCCGGTTCCCTATCCTGTCGTGGCCTACTTGGACCAGGCGCTCGAACCCGTGGAAAACTGATCCCTTGGGCCGCCTCCTCTCCCTGAATCCCGTCCTGGACGTCCCCGGGATTGAGCTCATCCGAGGCGACCGAAATGGGGAGCCAGGGGATGAAGAAGATGATTCAGTTGGACAGCTTTGAGGAGTATAAGCGGGCCATTCAGAAGAACGACGACCGGATCGGCAGGGGGTCGGACTCGATGCAACTTATGAGCTGCTGCATCCCGAATGGATCGAAGCCTCGAAAGAGCTTGGGCTCGTCCCCAGGAATTACATTTCCCGAGTTTCCGATGCGCCCCATTTCACCAAGGAAGAAATCGGCGCGAAAGGCTCGAGCGAAGCGGGAAGCCGAGAAGAAAGCTAAGGAAGAGCGGAAACGGCCGCGAAATTCGCCCGCCCCTTCTCAACAACTGTGGTGGTTTCTCTTCCGAGAGCTTCCGAAACGATGATCCGGAGGACACCCTGCATGAACCCCGGACGAACTGTCGCATTCGTCCTCGCTGGATCCACGACGATCGGATTATCGCTGCCGGGGCTCCCTCTGAACTCTGTGTCGGCCCAAGACCGAGGGCAAGTGCAGCGTCTCCACCTTCCCGCTTCTTATGAGTGCGAAGCCCCCGGCAAAGGCGGTTTGATCCGCCGGCATCTGGATCTGCTTCCCGGCGGCCATTTCTTCTTGCGGGAAACATCGGTCGGCAAGCCCGAGCGGAACCGATTCGACCGCCTAGGCCATTGGAGCTTTGACCGGCGGCGCCGACGACTCGATCTCCAGGGGACCGGAGGACCGCAGCTCGATTTCACGGTCGAGGAAAACGGCGAGAAGTTGCAGCCGCTCTGTGCGCAAACCCAATCCGCCGCATTCTCTTCCGATCCAGTCCTACTCCGGATGCTCAAGCCTGCCCTCGTCGAACCGCACCTGCGGCTGACCGGCATGTTCGCCTCCGTGGCCGATAGTCCCTCAATCGTGCTTAGCGACGATGGCTGGTGGCTGCCGGTGGCGATGGAAGGAGATTACCAAACACTCGAACGTGCCTACCGACAGGCCAACCCGAAGCCGGGAGAAACACTACTCGTTCGCCTCGATGGGACCATCGTCTTTCGCCCTTCACCGAATGAAAGCCGGCCCGTGCGGCCGACGCTGGTCGTGGAGCGCTTCATCGCCGTCTACCCGGGCGCATCCTGTTCTCCGTCCTCCGTCAAGGGTCCTATCCAGAACAGCTATTGGAAGCTCGTCGGCCCCCCCTTGCCCACCGACGTCCCCTTGCGGGAGACCTACTGGAAGCTCGTTTGCTTGGAAGGCAGACCGATCGACGCGGGGGAGCTCCGGCAAGAACCCCACCTGATCTTTGCCAGCAAGACCCCCCGCGTTTTCGGAAGCGGAGGCTGCAATCGCCTGATCGGCAGCTTTCAAGTCGACGGGGACAGACTCTATCTGAGCCAGATCGCCAGCACTCGAATGGCTTGCCCGAACGGCGGAGAACAAGAAGAGGTTTTCTTGAACGCTCTGAGCCAGGTCACTCGTTATCGCATCCAGGGTCGGCAACTCGATTTGTTCAATGTCGCCGGAACCGTCGTCGCTACCTTCCAAGCGGCTGCATTGCGTGAAGCCCCGAGGAAGCTCCCGAGTCAACCTTGATTTTTGCAGCACCACGCTCGCAGGAGGAAACATTTGCGACCGGCTCCTTCCTTCCGCGGATCCTCTGGGGAAAGCAAAAAAGTTCCAGTACTCTGAGCGCGTATTGCCTTTGATTCTGGAACCAGCGGGATTGGGTTGCTCTGTCAGCCGACAAAACCGAAAATCGACCCGCACACAAAAAATCGGAGACTGCCACGGCTCGAATGCCGATCTTGGGTATCGCTCCGACCCGCCGGATCCAATCGGTTGAGCGTGCTCATGCCCACCAGTGCCTCCTCCAAATCTCTTTTCCCGCTCAAAAGAGCAAACAGCGGATCCGAACGCAGCTGCTCGCGGTCATTCGGGTTGGGGTCTTCATAGCCGAGCACGATCCCAGAGATGACTGTCCGAGGATCGATCGCAGCGCCGTTTCGATCGACTCCTTGAGGAGGAATGGATCAACGTTCCGGCGCACTTCCTGCGGGCGCCTTTTGGTGTCAAAATTTATGAGTCGATTCGTCAGCCTAGGACCCCAACAAAAGATCGTGACTTTTCGGGCAGCGCGGGCTTCTGTGAAAGGAAATGAACAACCGTCTCCTCGAAGGTAAAACCGCTCTGGTCTTTGGGGTCGCCAACAAGCGGAGCCTTGCCTGGGCAATCGCCCAGGCTTGGAGTGCCGAAGGTGCTGCGGTGATCCTCGGATGCCAGAGCGCACGGCTCCGGGAGGGAGTCGAAGAACTGGCCCAATCCCTCCCGGCTCCGGGAAAAGTGCTCTGCTGCGACGTCTCGGACGAGAGCCAACTGGACGGATTCTTTGCCGAGCTTGCCCAACAGTCTCCAGTCCTCGATTTGGTTCTTCACAGCATCGCCTTTTCGCCCAAGGAGGCGCTCGACCATGACCTCTCCGAAGTGAAGCGCGAAGACTTTCAGGTGACCTTCGACATCAGCGTCTACTCCTTCCTTGCCATCGCCCGGCGCGCGAAACGCCTCATGACGCGCGGAGGACTTCTGCTCACGCTGAGCTATTACGGAGCGGAAAAGGTCGTCCCGCATTACCACATCATGGGAACGGCCAAGGCGGCGCTCGAAGCTTCGGTCCGGTATCTTGCCTACGAACTGGGCCCTCAAGGAATCCGAGTCAACGCCTTGAGCCCAGGGCCGGTCAACACGCTTGCCGCTCGCGGAATTTCGGGATTCACCCAGATGCTCAAACACCACCAGGAGAAGGCGCCCTTGCGGAGAACGGTCGATCCGGCGGAAGTCGGAGCCGCGGCCCTCTTTCTAGCCCGGGAGGGAGCGGGAGCCATCACGGGGCAGACGATCTTCCTCGATTGCGGCTACTCCATCCTGGGCGCCTGAACCGCCGTCCTTCTCTTTCCACGAATAGATGACGACTCACCGGTTCGTTCTTTGGGACATCGACGGAACCCTTCTACACAGCGGAGGGGCGGGCGAAAGGGCCGTCATGCGCGCGGCGCGCGAGCTTTACGGACGGGAACTCTCCTTGCCGGAGCTTGATTACCGCGGCCGGACGGATTCCCTCATTGTTCGACAGATCTTTTCCCGGTGCGAGATCCCATGGACCGAGGAGAACGTTGCCCGCTATCGGGACCGGTATTTGGAGTGCCTCGGGGAAGAGCTTCCACGCTCTTCGGGCCGGGTCTGCCGCGGGGTGACCGACCTGCTGTCGGCAATCGAGCGGACTCCGGGCTGGAGCCAAGGACTCCTCACCGGCAACTTCGAGGAGGGAGCCAGGATCAAGCTCGACTATTTCGGGCTGGGACGCTTCTTTTCTTTCGGCCTCTTTGGCGATGGCTGCGAGTGCCGGAACGAACTCGCCCGCTCCGCGCTCCAACTTCTGCGCGAGCGTTCGAGCGCGGATCTCTCCGGCGAGCAGCTACTCCTCATCGGAGACACGCCGCACGACGTTCGCTGCGCCCAAGAGATTGGGGCCTACTCGATTGCTGTGGCAACCGGAGGCTATTCCCTAGCGGAACTGGCCGCCTGCCATCCCACGATTCTCTTGCCCGATCTGGAGCAGTTCGAACCGATTCTTGCTCTCCTGGGCGCTGGGCTGTAGCTGCATCGTATCCTTCTGAAAAAAGGACGACCATCCGTGCCGGGGAAAGCATTGAGAGCGAGACATGGCAAGCGGAGAACGACTCTTTGACGTCGCCGTGATCGGCGGGGGCAGTGCCGGATTCGCCGCGGCTAGGACCTCGGCAGCCTTCGGAGCCCGTACGGTTCTCGTGGACGGGGCGGAACGGCTCGGCGGCCTCTGCATTCTCGCCGGATGTATGCCGACCAAAGCGCTCTTGGAGGCCAGCCGACGCTGGCACGCCATCAAGGAAGCGGGCCGATTCGGGCTGCGCGTGCAGCCGATTCGAGCCGACTTCGCCGCGATCATGGAGCGAACGCATCGGCTCGTCTCGGAGTTTGCGGCGGACAGGGAAAATGAGCTCACCCATGGAAATTTCGAACTCATCCGGGCTCGTGCCTCCTTCCTCGATCCGCATCGACTCGTTCTCATCCATGCCGGAGGAGAAAAGAGCTTCCTCCATGCCAAGGCCTTCGTCATCGCGGCCGGCTCCCGGATCAGCCATCCCCCTCTTCCGGAGCTCCGTGGAATCGGCTTCTGGGACAGCGAGACCGTCCTGGCCCAGAAGAAGCTGCCGGAGAGCCTCCTCGTTCTGGGCGGAGGCCCGGTCGCGGTCGAATATGCGCAGTTCTTCGGACGGCTCGGCGTCGCGGTCCAACTCGTCCAACGGGGCCCTCGCCTGCTCAAGCGGTTTGATTCCGATCTCTCGTCGGCCCTGGAGGAGGCATTTCAAGACGAGGGAATCGAGCTCTTCACGAACGCAACCCTGCTCTCTGCCGCCCGGAGCGGGGATCAGAAGCGGCTGCGCCTCGTCCAGAAAGATGCGGTGCGCGAACTGGTCGCACAGGAGATCTTCCTGGCCACGGGGCGAACTCCGGCTTGGGAAGGGCTGCACGTAACCGCCGCTGGGATCGAGGCCCATCCAAGAGCTCCCGAGATCGACGCCCAAATGAGGACGAGCGCTTCTCACATCTTTGCAGCGGGCGACGTCACCGGCATCGAAGAAGTCGTCCATATCGCCGTTCTCCAAGGGGAGGTGGCCGGGGGAAACGCCGCCCGGTTGGCCCTGGGAAGAGGCGAGCCGTTTCGCCGGATGGACTACCGGCTCACGATGGAGGTCGTCTTCACCGAACCCGAGGTGGCCCGGCTCGGTCTGACCGAAGCTGGGGCGCACCGGGCCGGCCGGCCCGTCTTGGCGGCCCGCTATCCCTTCGCCGATCATGGCAAGGCTCTCCTCAAGGGTGCCACGCGAGGCTTCGTCAAGCTCCTGGCAGAGCCCAAGACCGGAGAGCTTCTCGGCGCCGGGATCGTGGGACCGGAGGCCTCGGAGCTCATCCACGAGCTTGTCGCGCTCCTCTCCGTTCACGCCACGGCGGACGATCTGGCACGGCTCCCCCACTATCACCCAACCCTTTCCGAAATTCTCACCTACCCGGCGGAAGAGATCGCCCGCCAGGTCTCGGCCGCCCATCCTCTGGGGCCGGCGCCGCAAAAAGACCGACAGAATTCATGACCTACTGCCGCACCCCCCTCCGTCTTTTCAATACCCTTTCGCGCACTCGCCAAGAGATCCGGCCGATCGCGCCTCCCAAGGTTCGTCTCTATGCTTGCGGGCCAACCGTCTACGCGCGCGCTCACATCGGGAACTTCCGGACCTTTCTCTTCGTCGATCTACTCCGCCGCGCGCTCACCCTCTTTGGGTTCACTCCCGAGGAGGTCATGAACTACACCGACGTTGACGACAAGACCATCGCTGCGGCGCAGGCGGCTTCGCTTCCGCTGCGGGAGTTCACGGCCCGCTACATCGAGCTGTTCGAGGAGGACGAGAAGACCCTACACATCCTTCCTCCGGATCACCGCCCAAAGGCGACCGACCATATCGGCCTCATGATCGCTCTGATCGAGCAGCTGCTCCGCAAAGGGCACGCCTACGTGGCTGAGGACGGCTCGGTCTATTTTCGGATCGCCACCTTCCCGGACTACGGAAATCTCGTCCATCTCGATCGTCAGCGGCTTCTGCCGGGAGCGCGTATCGCCCAGGACGAATCGGTCAAGGAAGCCGTGGGCGATTTCGCGCTTTGGAAAGCCTCAAAGCCCGAGGATGGGGAGGTCGGGTGGGCCTCACCCTGGGGGAAGGGCAGGCCCGGCTGGCATATCGAATGCTCGGCGATGAGCATGCACTACCTCGGAGAGGAATTTGACCTCCACTGCGGGGGCACGGACTTGATCTTCCCCCATCACGAAAACGAGATCGCCCAAAGCCGCTGCGCGACCGGCGGGGCCTTTGCACATGCGTGGCTCCACTGCGGGCATGTCCTCGTGGACGGGGAAAAGATGTCGAAATCCCTCGGCAACGTCTATTCGGTTGCCGATGTCCTGGCCAGAGGATACACCGGCCGGCATCTCCGCTTCCTGCTGCTGACGGCCGCCCACTATCGCCAGACCCTCAACTTTACCTGGGATGGACTCGCCGCGGCCAAGGCCGCGGTCGGCCGGATCGACGACTGGCTGGCCCGATGGCGACAGCTTCCGACCGATAGGTTTTCCGGCGCAGCCGCCGAAGGAGAGGCGTTCCTCGCCTCTTTCTGCGCTTCGCTGGGCGACGATCTCAACATCTCCGACGCGGTAGGGCATTTCTTTGAATTCCTCCGCGCCACCAATCGCGCCATCGATCTGGGCGCTCCCCTGCCGAACCTGCCGACTCTCTGGCGGACCGTCGACTCGGTCCTCGGCCTGGGCGAACCGGCGGAGACTCCACCCCCGCAGGTGCAAGGGCTGGTCGCCCGGAGAGCGGCAGCGAGGAGCCGGCGGGACTGGAAGGAGAGCGACTCCCTGCGCGAGGCGATCGAGAAGGAGGGCTGGATGGTCCGGGACACAGCCGGGGGCCAGGAGCTCCGGAGGCGATGATGCGAGAAGCGCCTCTGCGGTTCATCACCTTCGAGGGCTCCGAAGGAGCCGGAAAATCGACGCAAACCCGCCGGCTCGAGACCCGCCTGCGCGCCTTGGGACAGCCCGTGCTGTTGGTCCGGGAGCCGGGAGGCACCCCGCTCGGAGAGCGGCTGCGCCGGCTGATTAAGGGTTCTTCCCCGGAGCTTGCGATCTGCGCGGAATCCGAGCTCCTCCTCTTTTTGGCGAGCCGCGCACAACTCGTCCGCCAGACAATCCTCCCCGCCTTGCGCGAGAATGCCTGGGTTCTTGCCGATCGCTTCAGCGACTCTACCTTCGCGTATCAGGGAGGAGGGAGAGGGCTTCCGCAACCCCTTCTCCGGTCCTTTAACGAGCTGGTCTGCGCGGGCCTTTCCCCCGGGCTAACGTTTCTCCTCGATGTCTCGTCTCCGGTGGGACGGACGCGCATCGCCAAGCGCACGAGGGAGAGCGCAGAGGGCGATCGGATCGAGAAGGAGCCGCCGGATTTTTTCGAGCGGGTTCGCGACGCCTATCACGAGATAGCACGGCGCGAAGCCGGCCGGGTCAGGGTCATCGATGCAAACCGATCGGAGGAGGAAGTCGCCGCCGAAATCTGGGAGGTCGTGAGCCGTGTCTTTGGACTCTGATACGATCCTGCAGCGCCTTGGGCGCGCCCTGGCGTCCGACCGCCTCGCCCATGCCTATCTTCTGCTCGGGAAAGCCTCTTCCCAGCTCGAAGCGCTGGCGATTCGGATCGCGGAACTCCTGCTGGGCCCCCGGCCCGAGATCCATCCGGATTTCCACGTAGTCCGCGCCGAGTCCCGCCTGCGTCGGATCCCCATTGAGCGGATGCGGGCGCTCATGGAGATGCTCGCCCTCAAACCTTATCAGAGCCGTTTTCGCGTCGCCCTGGTCTGCGATGCCGAACGCATGTGCCTGGGAAGTGGGGAGGCGGCCAACTCCTTCTTGAAAACGCTGGAAGAGCCGCCGCAAGATGTGGTGATCTTGCTCACCACCACCCAGCCCCAGATGCTCTTGCCTACGATCTCCTCCCGGTGCATCCCGCTTGTCGTTCGAACCGATCTTGCCGCGCAGGAGGAGGATCCTCGGGAAACCGGGTTTCTGGCCGCCTGGTTTGCCGGCGGTGAAGCGCCCCCGCTGCGAGCCTTCCGCCGCGCCGCGCTTCTGGAAAGCACGCTGCTCGAAATCCGCAAGGAGATCGAATCCGAAAGGAGCGAGGGGGACGAGAGCGAGTCCGAGGAAATCAGCGCAGCACTCATCGAGTCAGCGGTCGATCTCCGGCGGGAGCGTCTCTTAGCCAAACTGGAGGAGGCGTATGCGAAAGAGGCTCGCCTCCAGGAGGGCCAGCCGGACAAGGGGCGGGTCCCCGGAAGGGAAATCCGCATCCTCGAGGAGCTGTTGCGGGATCTTCGAGGCGGTCTCGATCCGTCGCTCGCCTATGCCCGAGCTTGCCTCGAAATCGAAGAGTCGTCGAAGATGAATGGGTTGGATGCGAAGGAACCTTCATGGAAACCAAAGAAATTGCCGAGTTGATCGAATTGATGACCAAGGGAAACCTCTCGGAGATCGAGGTAGAGCGGGAAGGTTTTCGCTTGCGCCTCCGAAAAGAGCCACCCGCGGCCGCCGCCCATCCCCACATGGTCTATGCCTCTCCCGCCTCCATCGTCACGTTGGAAAAGACCAAGGAGTTGACTGCTCCCTCGGCGGAGGCTTTCCGGGAAATTCGCTCCCCCATGGTCGGGGTCTTCTACAGATCTCCCTCGCCCGACTCGGCCCCCTATGTCGACGTCGGCCAGGAGGTGCAGGAAAACACGGTCGTCTGCATCATCGAAGCCATGAAAGTAATGAACGAGATCAAGGCCGAGATGCGCGGGGTGATCACCGAGGTCCTCGCCGAGAACGGCAAAGCCGTCGATTTCGACCGCCCCCTCTTTCGAGTCCGTCCCCTCCCCTAGTCGGAACGTCGCACAAGCTTTCTCCCGCGGCTGGCAAAACGGGCCGCTTGCCTTCCCCTCCGGCATAGGCCATCCTATCCTGTGCTCGAGGACGATTTGCTTCGCGAAGGAGGGGCCGGCGCGCAACGGGTCGTCTCCCCTTCGACGGAGGGACGCTCTTCCGCTTTCCGAATCGCGTTCGGAAGAAAGCAACTGCTGGTAACGGGCATCGCTCTCTTGGGCCTGCTTGCTTCCCTTTTTGCCGGGCTCGAATGGTACGTCGGCTCCTTGGCGCGAGTCGCCGTCACCGTCCCTCCGCACAGCTACCTGAGCATCACCCCGAGCCTGGCCGGCCTCTCCTACGAAGATTGGACGACGACTAGCGAGGATGGCATCCGGCTCGCCGGCTGGTTCGTTCCCTCCGAAGGAGCCCCTACGAAGCCCCCGCTCATCGTGGTCCACGGCCTTGGGGCAAGCAAGGAGTTCCTGATCAATTACATCGTCTTCGGCCATCATCTCGGCTTCCCCGTATTGGCCATCGACCTGCGCGGCCATGGGAAGAGCGAAGGGACCATGACCACCCTTGGCTGGAAAGAGCCCATGGATCTCAAGGCATGGACGGACAAGCTGGGAAGCATGGGCTACCCCTCTCCGCTCGTGTGGGGTACTTCCCTGGGCGCGGTCACCGCCTTGCGCTTCGTCTCCCAAGACCCTCGTGCCCGAGGCGTGATCGCCGACGCTCCCTTCGACAACCTGCGCAATTCCATGGCCGTTCATGGGCGGCTCTTCTTCGGCCTCCCCTCGTTCCCCTTTATCGACCTGGTTTCCTGGGAGCTCGAGCGCCGCTTCTCGCTCTACCCCGAAGAGATCGACTGCGTGAAAGCCGTGGAGAAGATCCACGTGCCGATTCTCGTCATCGCAGCCGAGAAAGATCGGAGGATGCCGGTAGACGTCGTGCAAAAGATCTACGACGCCGCGTCCGAGCCAAAAAAATGGTGGGTGATTCCCCACGCCTCCCATGAGGAACGCGCCTTCGCGCCAGACTTCCGCCAAGTGGTGGGAGATTTCCTGGAGTTTGCCGCCACCTATCCCGCGCGGAGGAATTGATTCAAGTAATTCATCACCGCAAAAAGATCACCTCGACCCGATCGCCCGGCTCGACCCATTCGGCCTCCTCGGGCAAGAGCGCCAAGAGATCGGCGGATGCGGCGGGAAATAGCCCTGCCGCGTCCTCCAGGCTGACCGGGACAAAGGCGGGCTCTCCGTCCGGCCCTGAGGCCAAGCGGCCCGCCCAATACTCCGTTCGTCCAGGCCGCTTTTGGAGCCGACGCAGCGAGGGAAGCCGCATTCTCCTTTCCGGAGAAGACTCTCCCATCCGGAGGCAGAGCAGCGGACGAACGAGGTCGTAGAAGAGGGCAAAGACCGCGGCGGGTGTGCCCGGCAGCCCGAAGAGGGGCTTACCTTCCCATCGGGCAAAAACGAAAGGCCGTCCGGGCTTGACCGCGATCTGCCGCAGGACAACCGCATTCCGCTCCGCCAGAAGCTTCCCCACGTAATCCCCTTCGCCTACGGAGATCCCGCCGGTCGTTACGAGCAGATCGACCTTCTCGGAAATCGCACAGAGCCTCTTCTCCAGGAGCTTCGGATCGTCGTCGACGGTTTCGCTCTCGGCCAGCTCGACTCCCAGCGTAAGAAGGGCCGCCGAAAGAAAGATCCGATTGCTGTCGTAGACCTCCCCCGGGCGTAAAAGTTCCCCCACCGGCCTCAGCTCCTTACCTGTGCAAAGAAGTCCGACCCGGAGCTTGGGCCGCACGAGGACCTTCGCCCGGCCGGTGGCGGCAAGCAGGGCAAGGGTCCGGGGGCCGATCCTCGTTCCAGAGGACAAAAGCTTTTGTCCCTGAACCAGGCTCTCTCCTTTGAGCCGAACATTTTCGCCCGCAGACCGGCCTCCCGGCAGAAGCGCCTTCTCCTCTTGGAGGAGGACCTCCTCTTGCGGAATCACCACGTCCGCCCCCGCCGGCAGAAGGGCGCCCGTGAAGATGCGCACGCAGCTTTCTTCGGCTAGCGAGCCGGGGAAAGGAGCTCCTGCGGCGGAAGTGCCGGCGACGGAGAGCCATCGACCTCGCTCCCCCAGGCAAACGGCTCTTGCCGCATATCCGTCCATGGCCGCCGTCGGCGCGGAGGGCAGATCGATTGGGGAGATCTGGTCGGATGCCAAGATGCGGCCTCCGCTCTGCGACAGGCTCACTTCTTCCGGCTCCACCCTCTCCGGGGCCATCGCCTCCCAGAGGATCCTCCGCGCCTCGTTGAGCGAGAGCAGCTCTTTCCCGCGAGATGGTGATCCGCCGCTGCCGCGGGACCGAGAGGCTAGCCCGCAGATCTGGGAAATAAGGGCGGCGACTCCTTGCGCATCGTTCCGATCGAAGGAGGGCGGGCCATCCGAAAACGAAAGTCCCCCTTCGGAGACCACCGCGAGAAGATCGGGATCTCCTTTGGAATAGATCGGCCCAAGGCCGGGCGCAAAAAGCTCGATCTTGGGCACCCCGGCCCCTCGGAAACCTTCGACCAGAAGCAGATCGATGGGCCGATCACGAAGTAACGCGATCACTTCGGAAAGATCGGGTTCGCGCGGAGGCGTCACCTCCTCCACCCAAGCGCGCCGGGTCGATGAAAAGAGCAGGACCGGATTCGCCCCCGCATCCCGCAGGCGCATACTGTCCTTTCCGGGATGATCGATTTCGAAGCCCTTATGGGCATGCTTGACCGCGGCGACGCGAATCCCCTTTGCCGCAAGGATGCGCACGACGGAGCAGAGAAGGGTCGTCTTGCCGGAGCCGCTCCTCCCCACGAAAGCGACAACCGGAATCGGGCTCCTACTCACGGCTCTCCCTTTTCCTTTTCGGCCCTCCGGCGGATCCGCTCCCAATCCTCTTCGGTGTTCACGTTCCAAAAATCGGCGGACCGATCCGAAAAATCAACGGCTACGGCACCGCTCTCCCGCAGAAACTCCTCTACCCTTCTCCCTCCCCGATCGAGGAATCCGCGGAGGAGCTCCTCGCATCCGCGTTCGAAGAGAGCGCAGAGAAATTGTCCCCGTATTCCGTCATGCGCGTAGGCACTCCTCCGCCCTTCTCCGGCCATCCCGTGATAGAGTCGCTCGGCAAGATCTTCGGGCAGAAATGGCGCGTCTCCCGGAGCCGTCAAAAGGAAGAACAGCGACTGCGGCAGGGCGGCCAAGGCCGCTTCCACGCCCGCCAGTGGTCCCAAAAAGCCGGAGCGGAGATCGGGAAGAACCGGAAACCCGAGAGCGGCGTACCGCTCCCTTTCTCGATTTGCACTGAGCGCAAGCCACTCCACCTGCGGCTGCAGGCGATCGGCGGCATACTGAACCAAGGGCTTTCCGCGCAAGCGAAGCAGAGCCTTTTCCGTCCCTCCCAGCCGCTTGCCCCGGCCGCCGCAAAGGACGATTCCGCCCAAAAGAGCTTGGGCGGCATGCCGGCTAGCCGGCTTAGGCACCGGCAGCGGGCTTCTGGAGGCGGGACAAGGCCGCCCGCACCGGCTCCGAGAGATCCTTCCCGTCTCGCTGCGCGTACTCGATGAGCTTTTCCCGCATCGAGGGGGTCCAGAATTTCCGCAGATGCTCGGCAATTCCGGCTGCCGCTTCTTCTTCGGAGGGATCGCTGCCAAAGAAGTCGCCGATCTGATTGGCCATGCGCACTAGGTCTTCGATCATCCGCTCCCTTCGCTTATTCCCCGGCAACGGGCACGGTTTCCCGTCGTTTCGCCGCTTTGCCGTTCTCTCGCTCCTCCCCCCGGACCGGCTCGAAGACGCGGCTCACCTGCACGGCCGTAACCTTGTATTCCGGGCAGTTTGTCGCCCAGTCGGAATTCTCGGTCGTAAGAATATTCGTGCGGTTCTCGGGGAAGTGGAAGGTGGCATAGACCGTTCCCGGCGCCACGCGCTCCGTCACGACGCAGCGCAGGATCGCACTTCCCTTGCGACTCCGCAGCTCCGTCTTGTCTCCGTCGCGGATGCCGCGCTCTTCCGCATCGTTCGGATGGATCTCCAGCAGATCCTCCTTCCGCCAGACCGAGTTCGGAGTCCGGCGGGTCTGCGTCCCCACATTGTAATGGAAGAGGATGCGGCCGGTGGTGAGCAGGAGCGGAAACCGCGGGGTCACCTTCTCCTTGGTCGCCACGTAGCCGGTCATGGCAAAAAATCCTTTTCCGCGCACAAATTCGCCCTGGTGCAGGACGGGGGTGCCTTCAGGCACGCGATCATTGCAGGGCCACTGGATGCTTCCGAGCCGTGCGAGCTTTTCAAAGCTTACCCCCGAGAAAGTCGGGGTCAGCCGGGCGATCTCATCCATGATCTCCGAAGCATGGTGGTAGTGCATCGGATATCCCATCGCCTGGGCGATCTCTTGGACCACCTCCCACTCCTGCTTCCCGCAAAGAGGGGGCATCACCTGACGAACCAGCTGAATTCGCCTCTCCGCATTGGTGAATGTCCCGTCCTTTTCCAGGAACGAGCAGCCGGGAAGGAAGACATGGGCATAGCGCGAACTCTCGTTGAGGAAGATGTCATGGAGAACGACGAGCTCCATGTTTCTCAGCCCCTCGATGACATGGGAAGCATCGGGATCGGACTGCACCAGATCCTCTCCATGCATGTAGAGCCCCTTGAATTCCCCGATGGTCGCCGCCGAAAGCATGTTGGTGATCCGAAACCCCGGTTCGGGATCGATCTCGACGTTCCAGGCTCGCTCAAAGCTTCTCCGCACGTCCTCATTGGAGACGTGTCGATAGCCCGAGAGCTCGTGCGGGAAGGAACCGACGTCGCAGGCTCCCTGGACATTATTTTGGCCCCGCAACGGATTGACCCCCGCCCCCTCCACTCCGACATTCCCCGTCAGCATCGCCAGGTTGGCCAGGCACATCACGCCCGTCGAACCCTGCGAGTGTTCCGTGACGCCGAGGCCGTAATAGATGGCCGCAGGCTTGGTCGTCGCGTAGAGTCGCGCCGCCGCCCGAATCGTCTCGACGGGAACCCCCGTAATCGGGCCCATCGCCTCCGGCGAATTTTCCGGTCGAAGGATGAAGTCGCGCCACTTCGCGTAGGCAGCGAGATCGCATCGAGCCTCGATATACTCCCGGTTCTCCAGCTTCTCCTCCAAGATGGCATGCGCCATGGCGTTGAGCAGGGCGACGTTGGTTCCCGGCCGCAGCGGCAGATAGAGATCCGCCCGGATGTGCGGGTTGCGCACAAGGTCGATCTGGCGAGGATCGGCGACGATCAGCTTTGCTCCCGCCCGCAGCCGCTGCTTCATCCGGGAGCCGAAAACGGGATGTCCGTCGGTCGGGTTCGCCCCCACGACGAAGATCAGGTTTGCTTCGTCGACTGAATCGAACGGATTGGTCCCGGCCGATTCCCCGAAAGCCTTCTTGAGCCCGTAGCCGGTGGGCGAGTGGCAGACCCGCGCGCAGGTATCGATGTTGTTGTTGAGAAAGACCGCGCGGACGAGCTTCTGCACCATGTAATCTTCCTCATTGGTGCAACGGGAGGAGCTCACCGCGCCGATCGAGTAGCGGCCATGTTCTTTGCGAATCCGGAGAAACTCGGAGGCCACGTATTGGATCGCCTCCTGCCAACTCACTTCCTTCCACGGATCCTCGATATTTTTTCGAAGCATGGGCTTGGTGACCCGGTCGCGCGAGGAGGCATACGACCAGGCAAACCGCCCCTTGACGCAAGAGTGCCCGTGGTTCGACAGGCTCTCTTTGTTGGGCGTCATCCGCACAACCGTCGTGCCCTTGGTCTCCGCGTGGAAGGAGCAGCCGACCCCGCAATAGGCGCAGGTGGTGTCCGTCGACTCGCTGGGCAGGCCCAGATCGATCACCGCCTTCTCCATCAGGGCGGAGGTCGGGCAGGCCAGCACGCAGGCCCCACAGGAGACGCACTCAGAACTCAGGAACTCGCCGGTCGGTCCCGGCTTGATGAGCGAATCGAAGCCGCGGCCTTCGACGGTCAGGGCAAAGGTCCCTTGAATTTCGTCGCAGGCCCGCACGCATCGGGAACAGACGATGCACTTGGCGGGATCAAAGGTGAAGTAGGGATTGCTCGTATCCTTTTCCGCCTGCAGATGGTTCTTTCCCGCATATCCGTACCGGACCTCGCGCAATCCTACGTCTCCCGCCATGTCTTGGAGCTCGCAGTCCCCATCCGCCGGACAGGTCAGGCAGTCGAGCGGATGGTCGGAGATGTAGAGCTCCATCACTCCCCGGCGCAGCGAGGCCAGCCGGTCGGAGAAGGTCTTCACCTTCATCCCGGGCTCGACGAGCGTGGTGCAGGAGGCGGGAAAACCCCTCTTCCCCTCGATTTCGACAAGACAGAGCCGGCAGGAGCCGAATGCCTCGAGCGTGTCGGTCGCACAGAGCTTCGGTACTCCCACCCCGGCCAGAGCCGCCGCGCGCAAAACCGATGTTCCCTCCGGAACGCTGATCTCTTTCCCGTCGATCCAGACCGGCACCGCCCGCCCTGGCCTTTCCGCCCCATGGCCATTCCTGCCGTCAAGCCCGCATTCACAGCCCCGACTCGGCGTTCCCAAATCCGCGTGTCTCTCCATCCGCATATTCCTTCCCTCCGAAAGCTACCCCTGATTCGTTTACACCTTCTCGAGCAATGCTTCCACCTCGTCCTTCGAATATCCGAAATCCTCCGGGAAAAAACGCAGTCCGCTCAGTACGGGAAAAGGAGTCATGCCTCCCAAGCCGCAGAGCGAGGCGTTGATCATCACATCGCAGAGGTCGACCAGAAGCTTGGCGGACTCTCGCGTTCTTTTCCCCGAAAGAATCCGATCCATCAGCTCCACGCCGCGCGTCGAGCCGATCCGGCAAGGTGTACACTTTCCACAGGATTCGCCGGCGCAGAACTCCATCGCGTACCGGGCCATCTCGCCTAGGTTCACGCTGTCGTCGAAAGCGACGATCCCCCCATGGCCGACGATCCCTCGGACCTTCGTCAACTCTTCGTAGTCGAGGGTCACGGAAAAGAGGGAGGGCGGCAAAAAGGGACCCAACGGGCCGCCGATCTGAATGGTCTTGAGCGGACGGCCGCTGGCCGTGCCGCCACCATACTCGAAGAGCAGCTCCTCGAGCGTGATTCCGAACGGCACTTCCACCAGCCCCGGTCGCTTGAGGTTCCCGGAGAGCTGGACCGGCAGAGTCCCTTTCGACCGTCCGACCCCAAGTTGCGCGTAGGCTTCCGCCCCCTCGGCCAAGATCCACGGAACCGACGCGAGCGTGATCACGTTATTGACCACGGTCGGCTTTTGCCAGAGCCCATGGATTGCCGGAAGAGGCGGCCTGGGGCGGATCATGCCCCGCTTCCCTTCCAGGCTTTCCAAAAGCGATGTCTCCTCCCCGCATACGTAGGCGCCCGCCCCCACGTACAGATGGAGGCAAAAGGATCTGCCGCTTCCGAGGATATCCTTCCCCAAATATCCTCCGGCTTCCGCCTTTTCCAAGGCTTCCTCAAAGATCCGTCGTGCGAGAGGATATTCCGAGCGAAGATAGACATAGCCCTCGGTCGCACCTACGGCCAGACCCGCGATGATCATCCCCTCGATCAGCAGGAAGGGATCCCCCTCGATCACCATCCGATCGGAAAAGGTGCCGGAGTCTCCCTCGTCGGCATTACAGACGATATACTTCTGGTCGGCTTCCGCCTGAAGGGTCGTCTTCCATTTGATGCCGGTAGGAAAGCCCGCCCCGCCCCTCCCGCGCAAGCCCGACTTGGTCACTTCCTCGACGATCTGCTGCGCAGGGAGCTTGAGGGCGCGGGCAAGGCCTGCGAATCCTCCCTCTTTTCGATAGCTTTCCAGCGAAAGCGGGTCGTTCTTGCCGATCCGACGAAAGACGAGCCGCTTCTGACGACGAAGGTAGGGAATCTCCTCCGGATTTCCCTGCCGGAGGGGATGTTCCCCGCCTTCCAGGAATCCGGCGTCGAAAAGAGCTTCTACATGCTCCTCGGCAACAGGGCCGTAGGCAACCCGCTCGCCGTTCCTCTCGATCTCCACAAGCGGCTCCAACCAGTAGAGCCCGCGCGATCCGTTCCGGACCAGGTCGAGGGAGAGCCCCCTTTCCGCCGCCTCGCGCTCGATTGCGCGGGCCACCTCGTCCGCTCCCAACGCACAGGCCGAGAAGTCCCGCGGCACGTAGACTCTCATTCGAGAGCCCCCATTCCACGGAGGATGCGCTCTACTCTCTCCCCGCTCATCCGGCCGTAAAGCTTTCCATCGATCGAGACCGAGGGGCCGCAGGCGCAGTTACCAAAACAGTAGGTGGGCAGAAGCGTCACCTCGTCGCCAGGCATCGTCTCCCCGAAATCCACTCCCAACGTCCGCCGGAGGTGGTCGATGAGGGTCTTCGATCCATTGGCCTGGCAGGCCTCCGCTCGGCAGACCGAGACGACATGGCGTCCGACCGGCTCGAGCCGAAAATCATGATAGAAGGTCAAAACTCCGTAGACATCGGCCTGGGAAAGGTTGAAGGCTCGGGCGATGTCCGGAAGATGCTCCTTCGGGACATAGCCGTACCGGTTCTGAATCGCATGAAAGGCGGGAATCAACCCGTTTGCCTGACGAGCGAAATTTTCCACGATACCCTTCCACTCGTCTTTCTTTTCGACCTTGCCGTTTTCCATCCCATCTCCGCTTGCTAGGGGAATCCCCGAGCCCTTCTAAGAATCGTTCGCAAACCCTACCTCTACTACTACCATCCGAAACGCCGTCGGCAATACGCAATTTGCGTCTTTGGAACAATCCCGCTCTAGATCCACAATCAGGCTTTCCCTTGACAAGGGGCGCAGACCTGTCAGTCTCCGATGCAGGCATCGGTCCCGCTGGGAGACCAAAACAAAGGAGACTCCATGAATCCCGTTATCGAGAGCCACCGGTTGGAACGCAACGCCGTTCGTGCGGAAGATGATCCATCCGTGCGTTGGGCCGGTGCCTTCGCGTCCTGCGGCGGACGCGGCGCCACGCAATCCTCGACGATCGTCTACGAGATCGAGCCCGGAGGACGGCTGGGATGGCATACGGACGCCACTGAAGAGACCCAATACATCCTTTCCGGAACGGGAGAATTACGCATGGAGGCGGGGATCTCCCCGCTCGGGCCCGGCAGCGTCTTCGTGATACCGACCGATGTGCGTCATGACCTTGCCAACACCGGTCAGGAAACCTTAAGGGCGGTCGCCTTCTTCGCTGCGGCGATGTTTACGCAGAAGTTCGACGACGTCATGCTCCCGCCGCGGACCCATATCCTTGGCACCCCCAACCGCACGGGATAGCGAGTGGCCACTGTCTTCGTCCCCATTTCGTGTCTCAATCCCCCGGCGTATCGAGGATGCTCCCCTCCATTCGCGGCGGCAGCCGCACGGTGAGAGAGAGCGGAGACGGAGATCCGGCTCTTTCCACGGCTACGCTCAGCTCCTGAAGCCTGCGCTCCTTTTCTCGACGGTAGAGGGCTAGAAATGCCGGCAGTCTTCTTGGGCAGCACGTTCCGTTGAGAGAAACGATTCGGTCCCCCGCCCGCAGTCCAGCTTGCTCTCCGGCACTTCCCTCCTCAACTGCGAGCACGGTCGGTGCCCCTTTGTGCTGCGCCAGGAGCAGGCCGAGGGGGAGGACCACCGGCTCATCCCGGACTCGCCTCGGCGAGGGATGGCGTTCTTCGCGGAAGAGATCGTCTTCCTCGTCGGCCGGCTCTGGATCCTGGACGGTCGGAGCAGGAAGGGAAAAAACCAGCCGTAGATCCGAGCCGTTGAGACCGGCCAGGGCTTTTCGAAACTCGGCACAGGAAGTCCAAGCGGCCGCCCGGTCGAGCTGGTCCCGTCTCGGCTTGTCCGCTTGCCCTCCCTTCGGATTGCTCGTTTCCCGCACCGCGTCCGTCGTGCCCATGCGAATGCCGCCCCAGCCCAGGCCTCCCATCCCCACGCCGCCGAGCGGTAGGACTCCGCGAGGATGCCTTCGCAAAGCCGCTCCTTCTCCTCCCGGTCGCCGGACGCGCTGCGCTCTCAGGTAGAAAAAATGGAGGCGGGCGCCCGGGGGAACAACGGCATGCTCGTTGATCGCTAAAGGATAGCGGACGTGAACCTCCGCTCCACGCTGCACGAGCGGAAAAGCGCCGGAGATCGGGGGAGCCGCCGCTAGGGGTCCCGCCGGTTGGGCATGCAGAGAAGCAGCGGCCCCGACTCCAAGAAAAAAAAGCGAGGACAGGAAAGCCGAAAGCCGGCAGAATCGACCGTGGCGAGGCAAACTCCAAATCCTCCGATCCCGCGGCGCGGTCGAGCGGTCTCGCCAGGAAGCTTCCTCCCATTTGCAAACGAAAAGGATTGTTGCTGCACGTAGGAGCCAATTCTTACGAATTTCGTAACCGAGGCGCCGCAAAACAGGCGGCGATGCGAGCCGGGCGCCGCTTTTCCGTCGGAGCTGTATGCGGACATACTGTGGGGACGGAAAACCGAGCCGAACGAAGCGGCGATGCCTGGATTTGCAAGCCGTAGGAGAAAGCTTGTGAGAAATGGTCGCTAGCATTTTCGGACAACGAAGAATCACTATTATGCCCCTGGGAGAGGGAAAGGCAAAAGAGACTTCAGTCCTCCTCCGCTGCGCAGTCGCGGTTCTCCTTTTTTTTAATTGCGCCTCTTTGGGCATCAGCCGATCGACCGTCTGGGATACCCCTCGGCTTGCCGAAGCCTACGAGCGGATGAGCGCCGCTCAATACCAGATCGGCAGGGAGCTCCTCGCTCTGTTGCGGATTTGCCCGGGAAGCTCCATTCTCGATCTCGGCTGCGGTACGGGACAGCTCGCGTCCTATGCCGCCCGGATGGCCGGACCCGAGGGAAGGGTCCTCGGTCTTGACCCTTCTCCCCACCGCATCGCCATTGCCGACCGGCGGACTAGGAAAGGACTCTCCTTTTCGGTCGGCGGATCGGACGATCTCGCAACCCTTCCCGCCGACTCGTTTGATCTGGTCTATCTCAACTATGTCATTCATTGGATCGACGACCGGCAGAAGGCGCTGCGGGAAATCCATCGGATCCTCAAGCCTGAGGGCAAGCTGGGCATCAGCTTCGAGGACACGAGCAGCCCTTCGGAGCTCGACAAGCTCATCGAAGAGTCGGCAAAGGAGGTACTCGGCTCCCTCCCTCCCGAGCTCTTCCTTTCGACCCCTCCGCTCGGTCTTGGGCAGCTAAAACAGATGCTCCGGAAGAGCGGCTTTCGGATCCGAGCCGTTAAGAAGGTCGAGTCGGAGGATCTCGCAAAAGCGCCGGAAGAACTGCTCGCCTTTTGGAGAGCCAGCAGCGCGGGGAGATTTCTTTCCGGCGTATCCAAAGAAACCAGGCGGCGGATCCTTCGCCGGATCGCGCAGCGGTTGGCCGAAAGCCGAACCGATCGGGGAATCCGGGTCCTCAGCGAAACCCTTCTCCTCGTAGCCGAGCGGAATAGCTCCGACTAGCCGTATGCGAGCGCTCTGGGCTTTCCGCTCGTTCCGGTGCAGGGCAAGCGGGCGCTAAAAATTGGCAAGCCGCCGTTAGCGGAGGAAAGACGGGCACGCTACGCTCTGCCCGTAACGTGCCGAAAAGGATGAGTAGAAAGCACCGCGCCGTCCTGCTCGCTTTCTCCCTGCTCCTGGCGACCCTAAGTGCCGCAAGCGCCGTGGAGATCCCCAACCCAGATCCTTTCCCGGCCGTTGCGACAGGGGCCAACGCTCCCGCGGCGGCAGCGTCCATTCATCCGACCGAGCTCCCCGCCGTGACGGTGACCGCCGAGCAAGAGCAACCTCCCGCTCCCGCCCAGGAAGTGACTTCGGTCTATGGACCCGACCTGTCCATCATGGACACCCCCCGCGACGTTCTTCCCGTCTCCCAGGAACAGCTGAAAACGGTCATGGCCCAGCAGGTGAACGACTTGGTCGCCTTCAGCCCTTCGGTCAACCCCACTCAGTCGACGGGCAACGTTGTGAGCGAACCTGTCATCCGCGGGCTCCCGGCCACCGCCTTTCGCAACGGCATGCTCGTCGGCTTCTCCAGCGGGGGAAACTGGGGTCCCCTCCTCAACTTCAATGCCGACGATTCGCTCGACCTGGTGACGGGGCCGGTGAGCGTGGTCTTCGGCCCCCAGGAGTTTGCCGGCGGCTACCTCAACGAGATTACCAAGCAGCCCTTCTTCGACCGCTTCCATGGCGATGCCTACTATACGGCGGGCATGTACGACACCAACATGTGGAACATCGACGTCGGCGGCCCCATCGGCAAGGACGGGAAGCTCGCCTATCGCTTCGACTACTTCGGCCAGGACGGCTACGCGCCCTACAATTATTATGACGGCTCCTACTTGAACCGGGAGTGCGCCTACTTAGCGCTTTCCTGGAACCCCACCGAAGAGATTCGAGTCGACTGGAACGGGGAGGTCAATCAGAGCTCCTTCGTTCCCTATGCCGGGGTGACACGGCCGACCCAGTCTCTGATCGACTCCGGACTCTACCAGAGCGGTCCCTGGAGCGGATACTACACGCCTCCGACGACCGCGGTGCAGCCCTTCGGCCAGTTCCATCCGGGCCAGGGAACCCCTCCTCCCGGCTCCGGATATGCGATCGACTGGGGGCCGCTCGTCCCGATCGGTGGCCGAGCCAATCTCTTCAACACCCCGCTCGACTCCTCGCGCCAGTTCTACGCGGTGAGCCAGGCGATCACCACGATTCGGCTGAGCGAGCGGCTCACCCTCGTGAACAACACCCTCTTCGAATACTTCCACGCAAATGCCGCCCAGCCGGTCCCCGACCCGACCTGGGTCGTGATGCCCTATGGGGTCAATCTCGCCGACCGATTGGAAATCCGCTGGGAGCCGGAGAAGAAGAGCACTTTCTGGCAGAGCCTGGATGGCGGCGTTGCCCTCCGCTTCTTGAGCGACGAGGAATATTCGGGAAGCTGGCATCCGACGAGCAATCAGACCGACATGAGCAGACCGATTACCGCGGCCGATGCCTCCCTGCCCGTTCCCTATTCCCTGGCGACGAGCCCGGCCTACGCGAATCCGTTCTTAACCGACATCCCGATCCCCGGTTATCCGGGGGAATACTATAACGTTGACAACTTCGCCTCGACCCGATGCAACTTCTGGGAGATCTCCCCCTTCCTGCAGGACATCCTCCATCTGGGCGAAAAGGCGAGCCTCTTCTTGGGCGCACGCCTCGACGCCTACTTCGTCAACGCCCAGGCTCCTTCGGGCACCCCCGCGCAGCTCCTCGGCGCCGCCGTCGACTACCAGCCCAGCTCGATGAGCGCCCTCCTGCCGCAAGTCACCGTGAGCCCCACCTACCGGATCTTTCCTTGGTTGAACTGGTATGCCACCTACTACTTCGGGCAGACGACCGCCCAGTCGATCTTCGGCTCCTTTGCTCCGGAGTTCACCAGCACCTACTACCACCAGACGCAGACCCTCTACGAGACGGGCCTCAAGTTCTCCCTGCTCCGGGACACCCTCTTTCTCGGTCTCTCGGCCTACGCCCAATCGGGATTCATCCCTGCCTTCGTCCTCCCCGGAGGCACCACCCCGACGGTTTCGGCAAATGTCCAAGGCGTTCAATTCCAAGGAAGCTATCAGCCGAACCGCCACTTTTGGGCAAACTTCGGCTTCAACTACATGCAGGGCTATGAGAACTGGACCAACACCGATGGCGTCGGCCCGACCACCTTCACCCCCTACCCGGCCAACGTGGCCGCGCAGTACGGGCTGCCGGTAAGCCAGATCGTCTCCCTCTCCCCCGGCATCTACCCCTTCATCGGCTTCCCGAAGGAGTACGGCAACCTGATGCTCACCTATAAAACCGACTCGGGCTTCGGGATCTCCTTCTGGACCATCGAGCAGGGAGGGCAGTTCCTTTCCTATGACTACGCCGTCCGGGCCCCAGCTTGGTACACCCTGAACGCCAGCCTTTTCTACGCAGCAAAGCACTGGGAGGCACGACTCTGGTTCTACAACATCACCGACAACCACTACTGGATTGCCGGGGCTCCCGGCTTTACGCCCGCCCGAACCGCCAACCTCGAGTATGCCGCTCTCCAGATGCCCTTCTGGGTTCAGGCGATGATTCGGCTCTCCTTCTAGTCAGGAGATAAGGTGGTGGGCAAAGAAGTCCTGGACGAGCAGCCAGGACATTCCGGCCGCTTCGGGTTCGTAGCTGCCCCTCTCCTCGCAAAAGAAGCCGTGGCCCGCTTCCGAAAAGCTGACCTCGATGCTCTTCTTCCCGGCAGCCCGGAGGGCGTCGGCAATCGCCCTCGTCTGCTCCGAAGGGATGTGCGAATCCCGTCCGCCCCAAAAGAAGAGAAGTGGAGCCGCCACGTCCTTGACCCGACCCAAGAGGCCGGGAGCAATCCCGGCCCCATAAAACGAACAAGCCGCGCGCAGAGGGACCACCGTGCTCCCGAGAAAAGCCACCTTCCCGCCAAAACAAAAGCCGATCGCACCGATCGATTGACCGGCGCCGCTTGCGCCCAGCCACCGGTATCCGCCCTGGATATCGGCCGCCAGGTGATCCAGCGTGACCTGCTGAAGGTGGGTGGAGGCTTGCGAAAAGTCCTCGTAGCTTCCCTCCCAACGCGAAGCACTCCTGTGGTAGAGGTCCGGGGCCAGCGCCAAGTATCCCTGCTCCGCGATCCGTTCGGTCACGTTCCGGATATGACGGTTGACCCCGAAAGCCTCCATGAACACCAGGATCCCGGGATAAGAGCCGGGGACGACGGGCCGGGCCAGAAAGCCCGAAAATCGGCTCCCGTCGGCCGCTTCCAGATCGACCCAACTTGATCTGACTTCTCGTTTCATCGGTAGCAACCCCTCCCTTCGGGCATCCGGGAACCTCACTCTTTACGTTCCGCGACGACAGCCAGGCGCAAAAACCTCCGCTCGATGCCGCGTTCCGTCCTGAGCTTCTCCAATCCCTCTCGGACCTTCTCTAAGATGGCCGGCCGATGCACTTCGGGAACGGCGGCAAGAAAGTTCCCGAAGCTGCTGGAGCGAATGAACTCGAGGATCTCCTCCGGCCTGTCTACGAAGTCACGATAGGGTTCGCTCTTCACCAGGAGAACCGAAAAACCCGCCTCCTGGACTAGGTCACGCACCTCATCCGCGGTGAGCAGGAAAGGGGAGAAGCTCTCCTTCGGAAGCTCACCCGTCACGGCGGCAATCGCCTCTTTTACGACCGCATGAATTGGATTCGGCTGATCTCTCTGGCCCGTACCGATTCCCAGCTTCCCTCCCACCTTGAGGATCCGGTGAATCTGGCGCAGCGCTTCCGCCTGCCGCTCGATCCAGTGAAAGACGCTGTTGAGGCAGACCAGATCCCAATACTGGTCGGGAAAGCGGCCGAGATCATCGCTCCCCCCGATCTCAAAGGAGAGACCCGCCTTGGCTTTCCGCCGGGCGATGTCGATCCGGTGCGGGAGCGGGTCGATCCCCAGGATCTCCCCGAAAGGGCCCACGATCCGGGCCATATACTCCGCCAGCCTCCCCGTTCCGCAGCCGAGATCCAAAACCCGATGGCCCGGCTTGACCCCCATGAGATCGACCAGGGTCTTCCCGAAGAGAAACTGCGACTCGCTCACGCGCTCGTAGGTTTCGGCGAGCTCCCGGCTATCCAAGTCGAATTGCGTCATCACCTTTAAGGATTATGCCTCCTCCAGCACACGGGCAAGCCTGCGGTCGGGAATGAGCCAGAGCATGGCCACCAGAGCATAGACCGATTGGGCGATCCATGGCTCAAGGAAAGAGAGCAAGATCGCCGCTGCATAGAAAATCATGAAGAGCCTGCCCTTCCAGTCCCGGCCGATCGCGGCGGCCAGTCGCGAATCGCAGCCCCGCTCATGGATGATCAGATACTGAAGCAGAAAATAGGCCATGGCCGCCAGCAAGAGGACGACCCCATAGACGGCCGTGGGAAGAGTCGCCGAATGGTTGTCTCCCGCCCAACTCGTGGTGAAGGGGAAAAGCGAAAGCCAGAAGAGCAGATGGAGGTTCGCCCACATGATTGCGCCGTTGATCCGGCCGCAGGCCTTGAGGAGATGATGGTGGTTGTTCCAATAGATTCCAAGATAGGTGAAACTGAGCACATAATTTAGAAAGAGCGGCAGGACGGACGCCAGGGCCGAAAGGTTCACCCCGTGCGGAGCCTTCAGCTCGAGCACGGTGATCGTGATGAGGATCGCGAAGACGCCGTCGCTGAAGGCTTCGAGTCGGCCTTTTTCCATGATGGCACCGCCGCCCGGGATGCTAGGGGCGGGGCGAGGCTTCGTCAATGCCGCCTTCCGCGTCACCCGGCCGGGCGAGAATCCGAAGATCCGCCCGGAGCCGGCCGGGCTCGGACAATTTCCCCTCGATCGCGGCGTGACCCTTGCGCCAGAGCGGCCATGCTTCCGCCAAAAGAGCTCGGCCTTCGCCCGTCAGGAGCGTTGCAGGAATGATCACTGCAACCCCTTGCAGCAAACCTGGATGCACCCGTTTGGGTTACAAGTTTGTGACAAAACCGTTGACTCACTGCACTCGGCATACTAATTGCTAACAATGACCAATATCCTGCACAAAAAGCCGGTTAAAGTCAGGCACGGCAAGGCGCGGAGAGCGGTGTCTCCAAGGAAGAAAGGCAAGCGAACCCCCGGCACTACGCGCTTGAGTGTCAAGGGTCAGGTCGTGATTCCCGAGGCCGTTTGCCAGAAGGTCGGGCTAAAAAGAGGCGATCAGTTTGTTGTGCTCGCCAACAAGGACACGGTCTGCCTCCGACTGCTCCGCCCCCCTTCCAGCCTGGAGTGGTCCAAGCTTCAAGAGTTGGCCAACCGCCTTACGGCGGAAATCGACCAGTCGGCCTCTTCCGCCTAAAGCCCGGTTGCCTTTCCGGTGGAAGCGGGCTAGAGCCGTTTCAAGAAAACAAGGTCATCCTCGGCAACGACCACAAACTCGTCCCCGGCACGGAATCCGAACTCCTTCCGGATCTGTTCCGGGATCACCACCTGCCCCTTCGTGGAAAGGTGCGTAGTCCAAAAACTTGGGTTTGCTTCCGCTGCGATCTGCTCTCCCTTGGGCTTTTCCGATGCGGACGTCTTCTTGGGAATCGGAGAAGAAACCGCAGGAATTCCGTTAGGCTGAGAAGTTCCTCCGGGAACGGGCGCGACTGACATAAGCGATTTAACCTAATGTTACGAGCTAACAGCCCACTGTTTTTTGTTAACAAAGTCGATCCGGAGGATCGAGTCAAGATTCGTTCCTGACACCCCGGGACACGCCGACGGGCAACCAGAGAAAAGACTCGAACAAGGATCGCTGCCTCTCTTTTTGTTGGGATGCGGTTCGTGCTTTTGCTTCCTGCGAGGGTCCTGCTTCCATAAATCGCTAGCGCGGGGGCGGGGCAACTCCTTCCGAGCGGACCGCTACGCCTCCCAAGCCCACCTCATCTCCCTTTTCGAAGAGATACCCAACCTGGGTCACAACCACTCCATCGGCGCCGAGTTTCGCCGCCTCCTTGCAGAGACGTTCGGCGGCCCCCTTCAGGCTGTCGGCCCGGGCAACCACGAGGCCCAGCGTCTCTGCCCTCGAGGGGAAGCTGCCAAAGATGCGCACCTTCCGCAATGTGATTGAGGACTCCTTGTCCAAGGCGAAGCGCTGGCCCGACGAGGCCCATGCCGGCGGAGCAAGGTGAAAAAGTGGAAGGAGAAGGAACGCGACGGCAAGACTTGCGGAAAAAATGCGACGCTGTAGACGCATGGCGTGAACTCATACCTCCCCGAGTCGCTAACGTGAAACTCCTACGATGGACTGGGCCCGCCGGCATCCCTCTTTCAAGACACGCCGTCTGCAGAAGCCGATCGCCCATTCCCACCGAAGCTCCCTTCTACCCTTGTGGAAGGGAGAACCGTAGAGCCGATTTAGGACGCGTGGTTGCTACTGCCTTTTTCGCAGGAGCCCCCCTTTTCGCAGGAGCCTTTCTTTTTCCCGCACTTTCCCTTGCCGGAAAGTGCGCCCGCCTTGTCGGAAGAGCAGGCCGGCGTCGCCCAGACGGGCATCGAGTAAGAGAGGCCTGTAGCCAGCAGCAGACAGCAAAGGGCGATCTTCTTCATATTTTTACGATAGCTATCTAGTTCCAGAAGAGCAATCGAATTGTCCTCGACCAATCACCTACTGTTTAGGAGGGGCGGGGGTCCGGTGATCGAAGGCAGCGGTGCTTACGACCGGCTCTGCGCTTCTGGTTGTGGCTCCGAGGGGCATCGCTTTGGGCGCAACGGGGCGCAAGGAGGAGTCCTCCCAGCCGCCCCCGAGTCCCTTGACGAGGAGGGCGGTCAGGACGAAGCGCTTCCCCAAGGTCTGGGCGTCGTCCCGGCGGCTGGTGAGCAGCTCCTTGTTCGCCTGGACGATCTCAAAGTAGTTCGCAAGCCCTCTGCGGAAGCGGTCCATCGTCATATCGACCTGCCGTTCCGAGGCTACGACCGCCCTTCCGAAGCGAGTCTGCTGGTCTGCGAGGATCCGGATTCCGGAGAGATAGTCCTCGACCTCCCGAAAGGCATCGAGCACCACCTTTCGATACTCTTGCACCGTCGTCCAATATCCGGCCTTGGCTGCATTCAAGCTGGCGATGAGCATCCCGCCCTCGAAGATGGGAACGTCGATCAGCGGGCCGGCGGCCCAATAGGCGTTGTGCAAGGTCAACAGGGTGTTAAAAAAAAGACTCTGGAATCCGCCGAACCCCGCAAGATAGAAGGAGGGGTAGAATGCGGCGCGGGCGACCCCGATCTGCGCGTTCGCCGCCGCCATCAGCCGTTCGGCCCGTGCGATATCGGGCCTCCGCTCAAGCAGCTCGGAAGGGACTCCCTGGGCAATCGAGGGGGGCTCTCCGGCTAGCGGGCGGAACGGGAGGGAGAAACCGGATGCCGACTTGCCCGCCAGGGCAGCGAGGCTGTTTTCGACCTTGGTCCGGCTCCAGCGGAGGCCCTCCCGTTCGCCCCGTACCTGTTCGAGCTGGCTGCGGGCCCTCACCACATCCAACTGATTGCCAAGACCGAGCTTCGTTCGATCCTGAGTCAGCTGGAGATCCTTTTCGAACTCGGTGATGATCTCGTCGAGAATCTGCAGTTCGAGGTCGATCTGGCGCAGTAGGTAGTAGTTCTGTGCCACCTCCGAGGTGAGCGAGAGCCGGATCGCTTCGTAGGCCGCCTGGACCGCCTTCGCCTGCTCCTTGGCCGCGCGCAGCTTGGGAATCTGCTGCCAGAGGGCAAACTCATAGTTCGTGTCCCCGACCGCCGCCCATGGATCGAGCTGACGCGGAAAGGGGGGAACCGGCCACTGGCCCTGCGCCGCGTTGGAAACCGACTTCATCCAAGGCGTAAAATCGAGCGTTGGGTAGAACATCGCTTTGACTCCCAGTACCTCGGCCCGCGCCTGGAGCATCCGGGCAAAGGATTCCGCGAGCGTCGGATTGGCGGCAAGCGCCTCCGCCTCGAGCCGATCGAGGTCCGGATCCTTATACATCTTCCACCAGTCCCCTCTGCCAATGAGACCCTCCTTGGGCTCGGCGACCTTCCACGAAGGGCCCGGGGGCGCGTGAACCGGACGGGCGGGCGGAGCCCATTTGTATTTTCGGGTCGTGGGAAGCTCGGGACGTTCAAACTGCGGCGTGAGACAGCCGGCGAGCATCCCGAGCGGCAAGAGGACGGATAACCAGCGAAGAAGACCCGTTAGCCCGGCGGCTCGACAACAAGCACAGGGCAGGACGCATGGCGAATCACCCGTTCGGAGACCGACCCGAGCATCCAGTAGGCCGGACGCGCGAGCTTGCGCCGTCCCACCACGATCAGGTCGTAGGAGCCGGTGCGAGCGGTTTCGAGAATCACCTCCGCCGGGTCCCCCTCCTCCACCCCTTCGGAGAACGGGACGTTCTTCTCCCGAGCGATCGCCGCGCATGCTTCGAGCGGCGCGCGCAGGAGGCGCCGCTCCTCCGCCGCCGATGCATCCCAGTCGCTGCCCGGAGGGACCAGAACGGCGAGCGCCCGAACCTCGGCCCCGAAGCGGGAGGCGATCTCCACCGCCAGCCGAAAGGCCTCCAGCGCCCCCTTCGAACCGTCGAAACCGACCAGAATCTTCCGGAATGCCAACGTCGCCTTCCTTTCTCGTCCAACGAAGCCGAGGGAATGATAGGCTAGTCCTTCCCTTGGACAAGAGCGATCCGTCTTGGACTAGCTGCCGGAAGCTCATGGCGTCCTCCGCTGCCTCGCCGGGGCCTCGGCACCGGAGGGAGCATCCCCGTTGCGGTTCGAGTTTGCCTCGATGATCTTCCGGATCCGTCCCTCGATTGCGGAGAGCTCCCGAAGATAGATCCGGGACTGGTAATCGGCTTCTTGCGCCTTTGCGGGGATCCGGGT
This sequence comes from Methylacidiphilaceae bacterium, assembly GCA_050179015.1. Taxonomy (GTDB): domain Bacteria; phylum Verrucomicrobiota; class Verrucomicrobiia; order Methylacidiphilales; family Methylacidiphilaceae; genus Methylacidimicrobium. The sequence continues at coordinate 45,590 of JBFXFN010000001.1, forward strand.
AATCGGTTCGCGGATCGAGTTTCCGCGCTCGGCGACATGAACCCGGGTGACCATCGTGAGGCCGAGGACAAGAGGCCGGCGGGCGAGATCTTTCGGATCGAGCCGGATCCGTACCGGCACCCGCTCCACGATGTGGACGTAGTTTCCGGTGGCGTTGTCCGGAGGGAGAAGGGAGAAGACGCTCCCGGATCCAGGCTCCAGCCCTTCGACCACCCCATGATATCGGGTTCCCCACCCGTACATATCCGCCTTGAGGAGTACCGGCTGACCGGGTCGCAGCTCCCCAAGCTCCCGTTCGCGGAAATTGGCGACCACCCAGATGTAGTCGAGCGGAACCACGCTCATAAGCAGCGTCTCCGGAGTGATCTGGTCCCCTGGCTGCACGCTGCGGCGCGCGACATAGCCGCTGACCGGAGCCGGAACCCTCCGCCGATACCAGTCGAGCCAGGCGTCCCGGACCCGTTGAACGGCCTCCCGAACCATGGGGTTGGTCGCGACGGTCGTTCCCTGAACGAGCGCCTCGTTTCCTCGCAGCTCCGCCTCTAAAGCGGCGATCGCCTGCTCTGACTCTTGCACCTTCCACTGGGTGTCGATCGACTGCTGCTCGGAGATCACGCCGGTCGCCATCCCGCCCCGGTAGAGTCCCAGATCGTACCGGTAGCGGCCCAAGGCCGCCTTCTCCTCCGCGATCCGGTGGCGGAGTCGCGCCACTTGGCTAAAGAGACTCTCTACCCGGCGAACCGTAGCGGCTAGATCCGCTTCCGCCTTTTGCAGCGCCACCCATGATTTGAGACCGTCGAGTCGCACCAAGGTCTGTCCCTTCTCCACGCGCTGTGTGTTTTCGACACAAACCTCGACCACCGTGCCGGCGACCTGCGATTTGACTGGAGCCACGTTTCCCGTCACGTAGGCGTCGTTGGTCACGACCCAGCCTCGGACGAAGAAGAACCAGAAGAAAAGCGCGAAAAGGAGGAAGCCGAAGAAAGCCCATCTCCGCAGCTTCTTCCCGGAAATCCCCCTTTCTCCCTCTGGAGAAGGGTTCCTGAAGCGCCGCGTCATCCTCCCCCAGAGCCGTTCGGCCAACCGCCGAGACTTCGGTCGAACCGGGTCCTTCCCCCGGAAGGCTTCCCTCGGCAGCCCCCAGATCCGGCTCGCTCCCTCGCTGCCCGGCTCTGGGAGCCACTCCTCCCACTCTTCTTCCCTCATGCCCCTCCGGATTCGCGAGCTCCCTGCCTTGCTCTCGGGGGAGCCGGGCAGAGAAGAATCAGAGCTGCCAGGAGGCAAAATCCCCACGAGGCGATGCGGAAGAGATCCTCGAAGGCGAGCACCTGCGTCTGCTCGAGCGCCGCTCGGTCTAAGAGACGGAACCCCAACTTCCAGCCGATTCCTTCGGAGGAGAAGCGCTCGCGAAGCCCTCCGAGCAGGGGATGGCCCGGGGAGAGCCACTCCACCAGGCGCCTTTTATGGAAGGCGGTTTGATGATAGAGGACCGTCCCGAGGAGGAGGGTGGCCCACCCTTGCGCCGCCACGCGGAAGCTCCCGGCCATCTCGACCGCGAGTTCGCGATTGCGCGTCGAGAGTCCGCTGGAGAGAAAATTGGTGACCGGCGGCAGGAAGAGCCCTAGGCCGATCCCCTCGATCAGTTGCGGCCCGATGAACTCGAGCCAGAGGTTGCGCCGACGATAGATCTCATAGTAGCTCGTCCATAAAGAAAAACCCGCAAAGAGAAGCAGGGAGCCGATGAGCAGGAACCGGGTTCGGTGCCAGGCGCCGATGCGCGCACTCAAAAGCGCCATGGGGAGTGCTCCCGCCGTCAGCGAGAACCAGACCAGCCCTGCCAGCCACGGGCTATATCCCCAGGCCGATTGGAGGCGCACCAGCACCAGGCTCCAGAGACCGTAAAAGAGGAGGAATCCTCCGCAAAGACAGACCATTCCGGCTGCGAATGTAGGCCGGAGGAAAAGAGTGAGCCGCACAAGCGGTTTTCCAATGCGGAGTTCCCACCAGGAAAAGGCAAGGAAAGAGGCTGCGGCAACGGCCGAAAGAAGGTCGAAAAGCGAGGAGTTGTACCAGTCGTAATCGTCCCCCATGTCTAGAGCGGTCTGCAAGGAGAAGAGAAAGGTTGCCAACAGGCCAAAACCGGTCCAGTCCAGGCACACATCCGGCCGCCCTGGAGTTGCCGTCGCCTTCAAGAGTCGGCGAGCCCACTCGGCGCAGACCAGCTCGACCGCACCGTCTACGAGGAACCAGAGCCGCCAGCTCGGGCCTTCCCGTCCCCATCTTTCTTCGAGCCAACCGCCGAGCAAAGGACCGATGGTAAAGGGGAGGATCGCCACGGCCGCCCAGAGCACTGGGGCAAATTCCCGGAAGCGGGGCCGGGTTGTCTCCAGGAGCAGAGCGGGAGCGAGGACGATCAGGACTCCTCCGCTTCCTCCCAACACGATTCGAGCCAAGAGAAAAAAGACGAATCCGGGGGCTAGGGAGCAGAGCAGCGCCCCAAGGCCCGTCGCCCATCCCGCCCAATAGAAGAGACGCAGGCGGCCGACCCGCTCCCCTAAGCGATTGGCCAGAAGCATGCCGAGCGCCTGCGCGGCGAAGAACTCCCCGTTCATCCAGGCTCCGTGGCTCTGGTGCTGGCCAAGCTCGGCGACGCAATAGGGGATGATTCCCGTGAAGGCCCCCGTGTTGAGAAGGGCAAAGAGGCTAGCGCCGACGAGCGCGAGATGGATCGCGAGATGGTTGCGGGACCCGAAGGGTACCTCGGGACTCATAGGACAAGCCCCCTCCCGCGGCCGCTCCCTGCCGGCGCTACCGCTCCCTCGGATCCACAAACCCAGCGCTCACCCATGCTCCCTCCCCAACTCATGAACGGCTCCGCTTACAGAACCGGGATAGGAGCTATCAGCTCAATTGGCGAGCGGTCTTTTCTCGGGCGAGCCCCATCGCCCAACTCGGACAAGTGAAGGTTGCTACCACAGAACCGGTGATCTGACCATTCTTTTCTGCAAAAGAACGGCAACAACAAGTCCTTAGGCAGGGCGCCACCTCGCGGCGCTGTTCCGCCCGGAACGTGCTTGATCCAGGACCGGTCAGGATTGTTTCAATCCCCTCGCCGGTTCGCCAAAAACATCGCCTAGAGGGAATCCAAGGCCCGCTGCAGACGCGCCTTTGCCTCGGTGGCCAACGGCTCGATCTCCGGCCGCTGAATCATGACCGACATCACCGATGGATCCAAGAACTCGACGTAGACTTTTCCCGAGGCATCCTGCCGGACGACGGCGTTGCAAGGCATCAGAAGCCCGATCGAAGGCTCCATCTCCAATACCTGATGTGCCAAGAGAGGATTGCAGGCTCCAAGGATGCGGTACGGAGGCATCTCCTTACCGAGCTTACTCTTGAGCGTTGCCGCCACATCGATCTCGCAAAGCATGCCGAAACCCTCCTTGCGCAGGGCCTCGACCACCTTTGGAACCGTCTCCTCGAACGAGGTCGATACTTCCTTCCCAAATCCATACGCGGTTTTCATCGAATCTCTCCTGCGATCGTTGCGCGCCGCGCGCCTCCCCCCAGGGAAAACCGCCGGTGCTCCAATCCGCTTGTCATGACAGTATCCTCTCGGTTTTCCGGAAAGAGCGCAAGGCAGATCGACGGAGGAGCGACGCCCTACCCTACGCCGCTATACCGGTTAGGTTCAGGAGCCTGCTCGCGAAAGAAGATGAAAGAACGGCAGCCGCGGCGTAGACTAAAAACAGCGGCCCTGGACGGGGACAAGCTCCCTGCCCAAGGTCCAAACAGGAAGGACCGATCGGCATGACAACTTATATCATCCTGAGCAGACTCTCCCCCGAATTCCTGAAGGAGCCAAAGGCGATCTTGAGGCTGGCAAAGACGGTCGCCGACAAGATCAAGGCCGAATGTCCCGGCGTCCAATGGAAGGCGAGCTACGCGACACTCGGCCGCTACGATATCGTCGACATCGTCGAAGCAGCCGATCCCAAAGAGATCGAGAAGGTCGTCCTCATCTTGCGTTCCTATGCCCACGAACGGACCGAGACTTCGGTCGCCACCCCGTGGGAGGAGTTCTTGAAAGCGGTCTAGCGCGTACGAGCTCTGGTCGGCTCGATGCTCGGGTCTGACCAGAGGCGGTGGCCCGTGGAGGGCCGTTCCCGAAGCCAGGCTCTCTGAAAGCTCATCGGCAGGGGCGGCATGGGATGGATCTCCTGGGCTTCCTCGCTAAGAACAAACGCCCAACACGCTCGTCCTGAGCGGCGATAGTACATCTTCTTCGTGGAGTTGCGCTTTCAGGGGAATACAGCAGTCAGGGAAGTCGGAAGGGCGGGCGTATCTTCGCCCTCCGCCAAGATCGAACGAAGCAGGAAATTTCGCGAATCCACTTCCCATATCTCCTTCACCCATCCTGATCACCGCGGATACGTCCTCTTCAATGTCTCCCGGGAAGGGATTGAGGCTTCCTTCTACGGCGTCTCCACCGCCCTCAAGCCGAACGGAGAACGCATCCTCCTCAAGCGGGTGCATATTCCCCGCTCATAAGCGGAGGGACTGAAGATCGCTTCGCCGCACCCTTGCCCCCGCAAGATGGTGCTTCGACCATCCGCTTCTCGAATTCCGCTCTTCGTTAAAATACGCATCCTTTTCCCATCTCGATGTCGTTCTCTTCCAGCGCACTCCCGCGTCGGAGGAAGCGTCCCCAGGCAGATCCCCACGACGCTCTATTACGACAAGACCTAACATTCATTAGTTCCATTTATAGCTTCCCTCAGTATAGCCGGTTCGACATGGCACAGCAGATCGGCGACGTTGCCGTCACGCAATCGTCACATATCTGCCATTAAACTGTAACATTTCTGTAACACTACTGCCATATATTTGGCACATAAACGCCATATTCTTGCTACTTAATTGCCATATTATCGTCACATTTTTGTAACATTATTTGTAGTTGCTCGCGGTTCTTAACCTTCAATAGTGTTTCACCCCAAATGAGGAATCCCTTAATGCGCAATTGCGTTGTAGACGGCGCCTTATTCGGGCTGACTAGAAATCTGCTTCCGCCTATTAACCCCTACCGGATCTCTAACATTGTCCGCTCTTGGTCGCGGTCGAAGAGAACCGCCTGCTCTTTCTTCCTGCTCTTCTTCGGCTTCCTACTCGCCCTCTCAGAGGTCCAAGCCGATGACTCTGCGATACCGCGCGCCACCGAAGCATGGATGGGACCCGCTGCGCAGGAAGACGCGGGCGAACCGGCCGCATTGCGCGGGGATCCGGCATCCTGGGATGTCGCGCCGGTCTCCTCTAGCGGGCCCTCCTCCGTATACGGCAGGAGCGCACCCGGAACCGATCTGGCCGACATTCAGCCCCTCCTCGCCGCAAACTCTCCGCTACCGCATCCTCCCGCCGGAGATGGCGCCACGACCGCAGCACCCGGAAGCCGGGATGGCGTCGTCCAATTACCGGATACCAACGTAATTGACGATCCCGACAATCCTCTGCTCTCTCCTCCGACCGATCTCGTTCCGGGGGCAACGCAAGCCCCGACCCAGGAACAGATCTTCCGGTCTGGGGCAACCACCCGTGTGATCGACAAGAACATCGCCGCCAGCGCCGGCCCGGTCGCCGGTGCGGCTCAGGTGCTCCAGTTCGCCCCGGGCGTCAATGTCAACGGCTACGGCAATACGGGTGCGACCAAGTACACCGTGTCGATCAACGGGATCGGGAACGGTTGGGGCGGCTTCGGAGGCTACACGGGGGGCGCCTCGATCATGATGACCCTCGATGGTGTCCCGATGAACAACGTTTCAACCGGCCTTTGGCAGTCGCCGTCGGTTCCCATCATGGCGATGATTTCCAGCACCGCCGTCACCTACGGCCCGGGTACGGCAGTCGGCCGCTGGTACGACAATGTCGGCGGCCAGGTCGAATTCACCCCGATCCAGCCGACCGAACATGCGGGTGCCGATATCAACATGACCTATGGAAGCTTCAACCAGAAGCTGTTGACCGCCGACTACCGGACCGGGAACATCCATGGCTGGTCGACGGTCATCTCGGGAGGGGTCGGGGACGGGAACAACTTCCGCATGTCCCCGGATGGGTTCCGCAGTCCCAGCTACCAGTACGCCGTCTATGGAAAGACTATCAAGAGCTTCAACCATGGCGACATCAGCTTCGGAGCCTGGTACGCCGATGCGGGCGGCTACCGGCCCACCATCCTTCCCGTCAACGCCAACCCCTACGTAACGGTCAACGGCCAGAGCACAACGGGGATGCCGATCGCCGGCACTCCGTACAGTCAGGCGACCAGCGGCTATTACAGCAACCTCAACTACGACACCTGGCGCAAGCTGGACAGCCAGTCGACCCAGATCGCCTACGCCAAGCAGAACATCTATCTCGACGACGATAAGAAGACGACGCTCCACAACATGTTATTCTATAACGGCTCAAACCGCTTCCACAGCCGCTATTACAATTTCTTTCAGAACGCCGCCAACGCCTATGAGTACAACGATCCATCCGAATCGGACTTCGGAGATCAGATCGGACTGACGAAGGTTCTTCCCTACAACACGGTCGACGTCGGCGGCTACTACATCTCTTCCACCTATAACAGCCGCAATGCATTCTACAATCCCAACTACTTCCTTCCGGGCACGACGATTCCGGGCGGAGAGCTTACCCCGAACAGCAAGTACCGAAACGACTACTGGGACCAGACCGATATCGCGGTCTATCTCCAGGACACGATCGAGCCCATCAAGGCGCTCCAGATCATTCCGAGCATCCGCTACGATGTCTTCACAACCGCCTACTCGATGAATGCCCAGGAGCAATTCCCATTGGCGTTCCAATACAATCCCAAACAGAATCAAGGAATACAGCCGAATGCGACCCGTCACCTCGGCGGCGTCGAGCCGTCCATTCTCCTCAACTTGGAGGTGACCCGCTGGCTCTCCCTCTACGGAAGCTACTCGGAAACCTACGAGACCGATACGGTGGGAGGGGGCGGCGGCATTTTTCAAAAGATTCCGGCCTCCTACTACGGGCTCTCTCTGGCACAGTATGCGATCGCCGGGGCCAAGACCCATTTCGAAAAGCTACCGGGCCTCAACAACATGCTTCTTGGCGCCAACTACTTCTGGCTGCGTTTCGCCAACCAGGCGATCAACATCACCAACTTCGTTGGGAACTCGATCACCGGGTTAGGCACCTCCATCTACCAGGGAGGTGACTTCTTCCTGGATGACAATCCGATCGGCACCTTCCACCTGTTCATGAACGGCGCGGTCGAGAATGCCGTCTACGAATCGTATGTGGCGGGGACCCCGGGAACGCCGAAGGCGAGATCGTACGATGGCCGTCATGTGCCCTACGTGCCCAGCGTGATGCTGAGCGGCGGCATCTACCAGGTCCAGCAGATCGGGAAGGTCTCCCTCCGCACGAGCCTCTGGTTTCTCTTCAACGGCGAGCAATATGTCTTCAACAACAACATCGGGGCTCCCAGCAATTCCACGATGCCCCAGTACTATACCCTCAATGCCTCGATCAACGCCGCGGTTCCAATGCGTCTTTTTGATCGGGAACGGCTGATCAACTTCAATCTGACCCTGTTGAACATCACGGACCTCCGCTACAACGGGTACGAATACCTCACCGGCGGCGGCTATTACGGCACCGCCGGAAACGCGAACGTCCCGGCGGCGTATCAAGCGGGTTACCTGCTCGGCTATCCCGGAGCGCCCTTCACGATCTATGGGAGCATCGGCGCAAGCTTTTAGGCCGCTCGGCACCCCCCAAAGAAACCCGAGGAGCCCATGATCTCCAAGTCCAGCCTGCGTCTCTTGGCTCGCATCCTCCGCGCACTGGGGTTTGCCATTCCGCTTTTCCACGCAATGAGTGCCGGCGCAACCCTGCCCTCTCCCGCCGAGGCCCCCATCGACACCATCATTCTCCTCTTCCAGGAAAACCATAGCTTCGACAACCTCCTGGGCGAGTTTCCCGGCGCCGAAGGGATCGCCCAGGCGGGCAAGGCGGCGGTGCAGGTCGATCGGTCGGGAATCCCCTACAGGGAACTTCCTCCGGTCCTGGACGACAGGAACAAGCAACCGGATGGGCGCTTCCCGCAGGCTCTTCCTAACCGGCCCTTTCCCCTTCTCTCCTACGTCTCGATGCACGAGTTGACACCCGATCCGATCCATTCGTTTTATCACTGTCAGCTCCAAATCGCCGGAGGGGCGAACAACCAGTATGTCGCGTGGGGAACGACCGGCGCCCTCCCGATGGGCTATTACGAGACCCGTCGCCTCCCCCTCTTCCACCTCGCCCAGGAGTTCACCGTGCTCGACCAGTTCTTTCAGAGCGCCTATGGCTCCTCGTTCCTCAACCACATCTGGCTCGTCGCCTGTCAGACGCCCCGCTGGCCCGGCCCTCCTCCGGCCGATTGGTTGGCCGATCCCGTCCTGGACGAAGCAGGGCGCCTGGTGGGGCTCCGCAAGGACGGCAAGATTACGCCCGATGGCTACGTGGTCGGATCGGTCCAAGGCGCCCAGGCGCCCCACAGTGCCAAGATTCCGCAAGAACGGCTTCTCCCCCCGCTCACCGCTCCGACCATCGGAGACCGGCTGAGCGAGGCGGACGTCTCCTGGGCCTGGTATTCGGGCGGTTGGCGGGATGCGGTTGGTGGACACCCCGCACCCACCTTTCGCTTCCACCATCAGCCCTTCGCCTACTTCGCCCGCTACAGCCCGGAGAGCCGGGAAGGCAAGCTCCACCTCAGGGACGAGACCGATTTTGTCGCCGAATTGAAGAATGGCCATCTCCCCTCCGTCTGTTTCGTGAAGCCGCTGGGACAAGTGAATGAGCATCCGGGGTATTCGAACGTCATAGACGGGCAACGCCATGTTCTATCGCTCATTCGGGCAATCCAAGCCTCCCCCTACTGGTCCAGGTGCGTGATCCTCCTCACCTACGACGAGTATGGAGGCTTCTGGGACCATGTGTCTCCCCCGAGGGGAGATCGCTGGGGGCCGGGACCTAGGGTGCCCGCGATCCTCATCTCCCCTTACGCGCGCAGAGGGAGAGTCGACCATCAGACCTACGAGACTCTTTCGTTCCTTCGCCTGATCGAGTGGCGTTTCGGGCTCCAACCCCTCACCGATCGGGATGCGGCGGCGGCCAACCTGGCCGAAAGCCTCGACTGGACGATGGGTCAGCCAAAAGGCACCTCCGCCAGCCGCCCTTGAGCGGAGCAGACTCACCGAACGACTGGGTCGGCAGCGCCCCCCTGGAAACCCTTTAGTGGATCTGCTTCTTTCGATGCATCAGCTTCCAGATCATCGGGGTAAAGATCAGTTCCATCGCCAGAGGCATCTTCCCGCCGGGGCAGGCGATCGTGTTGGGCCGCGACATGAACGAGCCGTTCAGCATCGAAAGGAGATAGGGGAAATCGATCTCCTTCGGGTTCCGGAAGCGGATTACCAGCATGCTCTCGTCCGGAGAGGGAATGTCTCGGGCGATAAAGGGATTAGAGGTATCCACGGTCGGCACCCGCTGGAAGTTCACATGAGTATGCGAAAACTGGGGGCAGATGTAGTGCACATAGTCCGGCATGCGACGAAGGATCGTGTGGACGATCGCTTCCTGAGAGTAGCCCCTCTCCTTCTTATCCCGATGGATCTTCTGGATCCACTCGAGATTGATGATCGGCACGACACCGATCAGGAGGTCGGCGTAGCGCGCCACGTCTACGGTCTCCGTGACGATCCCCCCGTGGAGGCCCTCGTAAAAGAGAAGATCGGTCCCTTCCGGGATATCCTCCCACGGGGTAAATGTGCCGGGTTCCTGCTTGTACGGGGCGGCTTCCTCATCGTTATGGAGATATTTGCGAACCTTCCCGGTGCCGGTTTCCCCGTAGCTTCGAAAGAGCTTCTCGATCTCTTCGAAAAGATTAGCCTCCGGTCCGAAGTGGCTGAAATGGCCGTTGCCCTTCTTCTCCATCTCTTCCATCCGGGCCTTCATTTCGACACGGTTGTAGCGATGAAAGGCGTCACCCTCGACGACCCAGGCGTTGATTCCTTCCCGGCGGAAGATCCGCTGGAAGGCGGTCTTGACGGTCGTGGTTCCGGCCCCGGACGAACCGGTTACCGCGACGACGGGATGCTTTGCAGACATGCGATATTTCTCCGGTTAACTTTGAAAGATCGACCGATTGCCGAAAAGCGGGGACTTGAACTTCAACTCTTCGCCCCGATCATATGCTTGATGATAGCTCACGAGGCGCTCCACCTCGTGGCGCGATCCCAAGATTACCGGAATCCGCTGATGGAGAGCGGTCGGTTTCACCTCGAGAATCCTTTCCCGCCCGGTCCAGGAGGCGCCGCCCGCCTGTTCCACGATCATGCTCATCGGGTTCGCTTCGTATAAAAGCCGCAACCGGCCCGGCTTGCTCGGGTCCTTGGCGTCCCGGGGATACATGAAGAGCCCCCCGCGAATCAGGATCCGGTAGACCTCGGCCACCATCGAAGCGACCCAGCGCATGTTGAAGTCCACCCCCCGCGGCCCGCTCTTTCCCAGCTTGCACTCCTCCACGTAGTGGCGGATCGGGGCTTCCCAGAAGCGTTCGTTGGAGGCGTTGATCGCAAACTCCCGCGTGTCTTCCGGAATGCGCATGTCCGGATGCGTAAGGATGAAGGTCCCGACCTCTCGTTCGAGGGTAAATCCATGAACGCCGCGTCCCAGGGTCAGGATCAGCATCACACTCGGACCATAAAGGGTAAAGCCCGCCGCCACTTGAGAGATCCCCGGCTGCAGGAAGTGCTCGGGCTTAGGCTCTCCGGCTCCTTCCGGCGCGCGCAATACCGAGAAGATCGTGCCGACGGTCAGATTCAGATCGAGGTTGGACGATCCATCCAACGGATCGCAGACCAACAGGTAGCGACCGCTACGGCTTCCCGGGATCGGGTAAGGGCCCTCCATCTCCTCCGACACCACTCCAAGAAGCTGCTCCGTCGAGTCGCATGTCTGGAGCATCATTTCGTTGGCGATCACATCGAGGGGCTTCTGCTCCTCGCCCTGGACATTGACCCGCGTGGTTGCCTTAGTCTCGGCCAGCTTTCCGCGGGATATCGCGGAGGCGATATACTTGCAGGCGACTTCTACATCCTTGATCAAGCCGGCCAATTCCGGATCGAAGCTTGGCGTTCGGCGCCGCTCATCGATTAAGAACGCACTCAGTGTGGTCCGGTGGTAGGGCATCGTTTCTCCTTCTTCCTCCGCCGCCTTCGCGGGGCGGCGGTATGAATCAAAACCTAAATCGCATTCTCCTCAGAGAGGCAAGCTTTCCCGCGTTAATCCTCCGCGAAATGCAATACTCTTAATAAGCAAGCTTTTGCTTCTCTCGGCAATCGCGTTTCTCGCCGAGCCGCAACAAAATTCTCGCGTCCACACCGCTCGCGACGGACCGGATTGCTTGCTTCTCCCTCTTCCTCGGTTTACGAGTAGCGGCATCGTGGCCTATGAGCAATCGACTTCTTCTTCGCATAGGGCCGCCTTGGCCCTCGTAAATACCGGGTGCGCGGTCGCGAGACGCCCAGCTTCCCGAGGACCCATCTCCCTCCGCGAACGGCACCCTCTTCGCCCAGCTCCGCTCCGGCGGCTGGCTTGGCTTCTCCTCCCCGCCTTTTGGCTCTCCGGGAACAGCCTCCGCGCCCAAGGGGACGCCCAAGAACCCGAATTGGCTCCGATCCCCGCGTTTGAGGGCAGTGTCGTCGATCAGGCGGGGCTCCTCTCTCGCCGGGAGCGGAATTCTCTTGAAAGAGAGCTTGACCGCTTCGCCCGGCAGAAAGGCAGCCAGGTGGCCGTCCTCATCGTGCGGAGCACCCGGCCCGAGTCGGCTGAAAGCTATGGCATCCGCGTTCTCGAAGAATGGAAGCTTGGCCGTAAGGGGATGGACGACGGGATTCTTCTCTTGATCGTGACCGATGAGCGAATCGTCCGCATGGAGGTCGGGTTCGGCCTGGAGCAGACGATCTCGGATGCGGAAGCCAAGCACCTTATCGAGGAGAGAATTCTTCCTTTCTTTAAAACAGGGCAGTTCTTTCCCGGAATCTCCATCGGGATCGAAGCGATCCTGGCAAAAATCTCGGGCGAGCCGCTTCCTCCGCTTAGAAGACCGCCGGAGCCCAAACACGCCCAGACCCCGAGCCGCATCCTCCTTCTCGCAGCCCTCCTCGTCCTCGCGCTGGTCATCGGAAGCCTCATCAGCCCTCTGATCGGTGTTCTCCTCGCTGCAGGCGCCGGCGGGATTGCCGGCTGGACTCTTTTCGGAGGCTTCTGGATGAGCCTCTTAGGCGCTCTCCTCTCCGCAATCCTCGCCTACCTCTTTGCCGGCCCGCTGAGCAGGAAGACTCGCATCGCCCTCGGGCTCCGAGACAGAGATCTCTCCCGCCTCGGCGCGGGGCAAGGCAAGCCGCCGGAGGAGTGAAGGATGCGGAGGAAGGCCGCTCGCGCGGCAGCGGTCTCCCCCCGAGGAATCCCGCCACCCTCCCACGGCGCGAAGATCGGTCCCGAGAGAGGGAAAGCGGCCCTCTGAAAGATCGAAGAGCTATTTGTGCGCGATCACAAAGAGCAGGACCGTGTCCAGGACCATCCAGGCAAAGGAGAGCATTAGAAGGATCTCCACCGCGATGAAGAAGTTCGTGGAGATGAAGTCCTGGGCCGAGCTGTAGCACTGCTCGATCCGGTCGAGTTTCGCATTGACGGCCTTCGAGAGGTCTCCGATGTCGAAGACCTGCTCGACGTAACGGTGGATCGTTCGCAGATGCCAATCCGAGTCGATCCGCAACACGATTCCGAACACCTGGTAGATCGATTCGACAATCGCCAGCTTGTCCCGAACGAAGTCTATCGCCTCCCTAGAGAACCGTTCGTACCAGCGAGGCATCACCCAGAACTTGGACCAAGGAGGGAGGCGCGAGACTAGATCCCTGGCGCGTCCGATCTCCCGGTCGAGAAGGGAGTTGTACGACCGGAGATTCCAGTAGAGCGCGTAGGCGAGACGAATCATGTCCAGGATCGTCGCCGACTCCTGGGAAGAGACGACCGCGCCGAAGCGCTTGATGAGAATGAGCTCGTTTTCGTAGTAGCCGAAGTTGACGAGCTTCTCCTGATCGAGGACGAACGAGGAGAGAATGTCGTAGCTCGGCTCTCCGGAAACCATCCCATACAAGGTCTTCCGATTCTCTCGAAGAAAGGCTTCCGCATCTCCGACGATACCCGGCTCCAAGGAGAGAATCGGGAAGATCTGAATCTCCTGGAGACGCACCTCGTACTGGTAGGTGGCGAACTCCTTCGCCTCGGCGAGAACCTCGGCCACGGTAGCCCGAGCCCAATCGGCGATCGGAGACTTGCCAAGCCGGAGCTGATCGATCCGGGATGCGAGGCTCGCATAGAAGTTCAAATCCCCTTGCACAAAGAAGGAGAGCTGGAGGATGCCCACCCCGAAGTTGTAGATCCGGGCCACCGCATCGCCCTCGGCAAGCAGGGTCTCACGGAACGAGACGGGCTCGGTCCTCGGCCGCGCAAACTGCTTCATGAGGCCCTTGGTTTCGGGCTCGCGGAAGTCGAGCTCAAGTCCCATGTCAAACGGAATGAGAAGGAAAAGCTGTGCTTTCATGGTCTGCTCTCTTCCCACCCTAGCACTCTGCTCGGTTTGTTCCAGCTTCTCCTCCCCTCAATCCCTTTTCTTCCCCTCTCCGAAAAACAACTCCGCTCTTCCCTGGAACATCCTCTTCTTGCCGAAAGCCCCGTTCCTATCTTTTACTTGGGATCGTCATGATCCGAGAGCTCTCCGCGTTTCCTCCTTTCGATCTTTCGCGCTTGCTGCGCACCGTGTTCGCCCCGCGGCGTGGAGAACGGATCGCGCTCCTCATCGACCTTCCCGAGCCACAAGAGGTAAAGGACTTTGCGTTTCTGAACGATCGAAACCGTTCGATCCAGCGGCTCGCCCATGAGGTCTTTTTCGAAGGTTTGCGACAGGGGGTCCGAGAAGAGCTCGGGCTTGAGAGAGGAGATCTTTTCGCTTATGCGGAAACCGGGGGAAGCAACCTCGATCTCCCTTCCGAGGCCTTCGACTCGGCTGGAAATCGCCTCCTCTTCGATCGGGACCTCTATCCCTCCTTCGACATCTTTCTCTGCTTCAGCCGCTTCTCGGCGACCGCCCCGCTGACAGCCAAAGCCAAAGCCTTCGGCTTTCGCGGAGCGACCATGCACGGACTCAACCGCACGATTCTCGCTACGGGCCTCTCGGTCGACTACGAGGAGGTGAGCCGGCAGGCGGAGATCCTCCGTGCCGGCCTCTCCGGAGCGGATCGCTTCCGGATCGACGACATCCCGCTCTCCCTAACCTTGGAAACCGGAGGCGTCGAGGCACAGAAGAGTCACGGGATCTGCCGCGGGGAGAAACCCGATATCGTGAACTTGCCGGCCGGAGAGGTCTACTGCGTGCCCAAGGGCGCAGAGGGTGATTTCCCGCTCCTCCTGGAGGACGGCACGACCGCGATCGTTCGGGTCTCGGGCGGTCGCGCCCAAGCGGCACGGCTCTTTCGGGGGAACGCTGCCCGAATCCATCTCTACAACCGCCGGCTGGCGGAGGATCCCGCCACCGGCGAGGTGGGGGAGCTTGGCTTCGGCACCCAGCATCTTCCTCCCGCAGGCCAGGATATCCAGGACGAGAAGATCCTCGGAACCTTTCATATCGCGACCGGACGATCGGACCATCTCGGGGGCCCTCTCGGGCCTTCGGGCTTCCGCCATGCCCGGAATGCGACCCATGACGACATCCTCTTTGCTCCCTTCAAGACTCCCGGCATCCACGTCCCCCAAGTGCGGATGGAGCGCGACGGGGAGACGCAGATCCTCCTCGAAGACTACCGGCCGGGTCCTTATTTTCAGAAGCTGCTCGGCCGGATGGGATGAGCTCCTCCTTCTACGAGACCAAGCATGCTCTCGCACAGTACCTGATTCTCCATTATGGTCCTCCGCAGTGGCAGCTTCCGTCTTCCACACCCTCTTTGGAGTTGGCCGACTTTCCCGCACGCTGCGTTCGAGAAGGATTTCAATGGGAAACGGTTCCTCCCCGTCCCACTGCTCTCGAGCTCGGGTGTGCCGTCGGCCGATCCTGCTTTGAACTCTCCCGGCGCTGTCAGCGCGTAATCGGGTTGGAACGCTCCGAGACTTTTCTCCAAGCCGCCCGGCTTCTCCAAAAGCATGGATCACTCCGCTCTACCGTTCCCCTCGAGGGAGACCAGACTGTCGAACGAGAATTTCTCCTGCCCGAGGGAGTCCATCCGGAACGGATCGATTTCCGAACGGGAGATGCGCTCTCCGCTCATTTCGACGACTCCTTCGATCTTGTCCTCGCCGCCAATCTACTCGATCGGGTTCCCGATCCCGCAGCTCTCCTCGATCGGCTCCCCTCCCTGCTCCATGCCGGTGGACAACTCCTTCTCACCTCCCCCTTTAGCTGGCTCTCCGAGTATACTCCTCGGGAACGCTGGCTCCTTCCCGGCTCGGAGAGAGTCGCCTCGCTGCTCTCCCCCCATTTTACTCTGCTCCGAAGATGGGATCTGCCGCTCCTCCTCCGCGAGCATCCCAGGAAGTTCCAATGGTGCCTCCCCGAAGCCACCCTGTGGCGCAGAAAGTCTTCTTAATCGCAAGAGTCCCGCGTCCGCTTCGCGAACTTCAGCCTAGGGAATCTTCGGCGGCACGCGCCGGAGGAGCCGCTCCTTTTGTTCCATCCGCACGGGCGCGCTCTTCTTGCGAGCCAAATCGAGGCGAGGGGTGAGGTCTTCTTGCGGGTCGTCGGTCGTCCCCGAGAGTCGAACGGTCGTCCAGAAATACCCTCCCGCGCCCTGCCGGAAGAGCCCGGCCTTTACTTGAGGGGCCGGCGGGACGAGTTCCGGTCGCAGGCCCACGTTCAACACCCCGGAAACCCGTTTCCCCTCGACCTCGGCCCAACCATTGATCATCATCGCATCTCCCGATTGGATATCGATATCGGAGATCCTCATCCAATCCCCTTTGCCCTCGACATGGCATTGCGCCCGGTTCAAGGACAAATCCTGGAGCGTCCGCACCCGCAAAAGAGAATCGAGCGCAACAAGAAAGGGGATCCCATGGAGGGCACCCTGATCCAATAGGAGATCGCCCTTGGTCTCGTAAAGGCCGCCCGCGCTCGCCAGCACCTTGCCGAAGCCGCGAATCTCGCCGCTCACCCGCTCCTTCCATGGGCTCGGAAGGACCACGGCCGTCGGCAACGCCTGGACCTGCCAGGAGAGATCGGTCGGCTCGGAGGAAGAAAGGCCCAGCTTCCCCGTCCCCGCGATCAGCGCCTCCGGAGCATCCTTGGGATGGAATTCCGCCGCTTCCAAGCGAAGAGTCCGCCCCTCCAAGAGCCCGTGAGCTTCCGAAAGAATGAGTTCCGGAAGTTCCAACACTCGAACACGACCGCCTCGAATCCGCAGCCCCCAGCCTTCTTCGGTTCCCTCTCCACGCAAATCGATTTCCTTGGCCGACCCTCCACCGGCCATGCTTGTCGGCCATTCGACAGCCAGCGATGCGATCCGAAATCGTCCCAGGGCCGGATTCCGCTCCTCCTTTGAACCCAGGAATGGCGCATCCACCGCGACCGGTCTTTCCCCACGGGAAGGCATTTGGAGCCTCACCGCGAGTTTCGCGATCAATACCCGCCTAACCTCGATGGAGCCGTGCAACAACGCGAATGGGTCGATTTCGATCCGGATGGTCTTCGCCTGCATCGAAGCTAAGTAGGAGGCCGCGTTGCCCTTCCCTAGATAGCCCTTGGTGGCCAACCCGAAACCGGCGAAGGCGAAAGGCTCAAATGTCCCTTCGCAAGCGGTTGCCCGCTCCACGAGCTTGGCGGCATAGCCGGCAACGGCCTCCCCGCGCACAAACGAGTTGAGCCAAAGGGCTCCTGCCCCCATGCCGATCAAGAAGAGAACAAGAGCCCCCAGGCCAAAGATCCGGAGCCATCGAGACAAGCTTCGTTTGGAAATACCCATGCTGCTCTGTTTGGGTGGTTGTCCGTCGGCAGCATACCCTGTCCGCCGCTCCGGCCGGACGCCTTTTTTGCTGTTCTTCAACAAAGAAAGACTGGCCTTTCTTGCCAAGAGCGGGAAAATCCCTTCCTTTCTTCCACGGAGGGCAGTCAAAATTCCTCCCCCTTTCCGCACCCGTAGCTCAGGGGATAGAGCAGCGGATTTCTAATCCGTTGGTCGCAGGTTCGAATCCTGCCGGGTGCGCTATTTCCGCGCGGACCTGCAAACGCAACCCTACCCCGATTTCCCGCTCAAAACGGCAATGAGCATGCGCCGCACAGCTTCGATTTCGAGGATGCGGAACCGGTCGGCGGCCTTGGTGCACCGGCCCCGTGCATGCAGAAAGCCGCGGACATTGCCCCCGGCGTAAAGAATCATCAGTAGGGCATCATCATGCCTCCCATGGGGCCATACATCCCCATGGGGCCGTACATCCCCATCCCGCCCATGCCCATGCCTCCCATGCCGTATCCCCCCATACCCATGGAGGAATTGACGCCGCTCCTACCGCCGTCCCCTCCTGATCGCCTATGAGATGCCCAGAGGTGGAGCCAGGTCGCGTGAATCACGGGGAAGCGATAGCTCCGTTGGCCAATCTCGCCCGGTTCCACAGCCTCGATCCGCCCGGCGACCGTAATCGGATCTCCTTTTTGAAAGCTTGTTGGATCCAGAAAGTCTCGACTTTCCGCATAAAAGCGGCCGGCGCTCTCCGGGGTCCTCTTTGGCCGATAGGAGCCCCATCCCTTGGTGAGAGGCTTTTCCACGATCTGGATGAAGGATGAACTCTTCCGATTCTCGGTCCGCACGATCGTACCGCCCACGATCACAATCCGGCCGATGTAGGCCTCCGGGTTTGCCTCGATCTCTTCGAAGGAGGGTTGGTCCTTCGCCTGTTTGCGGTACCAGTTGGGGACCGACTCGCCCAGGGCGGCGAAAAGAGGACCGAAAAGGAGTGCGGCACACAAGCCGCAGAAGCAAAGAAGGACCCGAGCCGATCGCCCCGGGCACGCGGAATAGCGGAACATGCCGGCCAGCCTTGCACAACTACCCCCTCTTCACAAGCTAAGGATCCAAGACGGACAGGCATCGATCCCTCCCTTGGATAGGACAGTCTGTGCGATTGGGGTTGCCACTTCTCCCCAGCCATCGCATAAGCTTCTTCCCGGAATCCCGCCCGGTGCGGGCAAACGCGAAAGATCCTCGCGAAAAGGCCGCTGGGTCCTCTTGCTTGTGCCATCTCCTTCTCCCTTTACCCCGACGGCCTTCGTCCTTGGCGCGGGGCTCGGAACCCGCTTGCGGCCTCTTACGGAGGAACTACCCAAGCCGCTAATTCCCATCGTCAACAAGCCCCTCATTACCTATGCCTTCGATCGGCTCATCGAGGTCGGCATCCGGGATTTCGTCGTGAATACCCATCATGCCCCGGAAGCCTTCCGATCCGCCTTCCCCGAAGGAAGTTATCGGGCCTGTCGGATCCGGTTACGCCATGAGCCGGAGCTGCTCGACACGGCCGGCGGGTTGCGGAATGTCCGGGATCTTTTCGGCGATCGTCCGTTCGTCATCCATAATGGAGATATCTTGACCGATCTGCCGATCGAGCGCGCCATGGAACGGCACCTGGCGGGCGAGGATCTGGCAACTTTGGTGCTCCGCTCCACCGGACCGGCGCTTCACGTCACCTTCGATCCGCGGAGGCAGCGGGTAGTCGACATTCGCAACCGGCTCGGCATCCAGGGGCAGAAGCAGTTCCTCTACACGGGCATCGCGGTTCTCTCTCCGCGATTCTTTGAGTGGATTCCCAAAGAGGGGCCGGTTTCCCTGGTCTCTGTCTTTCTCGAAATTCTCCAGGCTTCCGAAAACATTGGTGGAATCGTGCTCGATGAGGGGGTCTGGTTCGACTTGGGGACACGGGAGGCCTACCTCCTCGCCCACCGGCAACTCCAGGAGCGCCCAGGCCGGTTTGCGCCGCTCCAGTGGATCGATCCGACCGCTCGGTTTGAGCCCGGAGCGGTGATCAAGGGGGCAACAGCCGTGGGCGCGCACTGCCGAGTTGGTTCGGGAGCCCTTCTTGAAGACTGCATTCTCTGGGAGCGGGCGGTCGTTTCGCCGGGAAGCCGACTCAAAAACTGCATCGTTCGGAACTCCCGGCTTGCCAGAGGGAATCTGGTTGAAGCAGACATTTAGCCGATGTTCGCTGACCTCCTTCTCCGGGAAACGGCCCTCCGTTTCCCCCGTTACGCGCAGAAAGAAGCCTCGATCACAAGGCTCGAAAAGGGCGGATCGGATCGTGTCTTCTATCGCGTCCGGATCGGCGACGGAGAATCGTTGATCCTCGTCCAATATGAGAACGCTCGGCCGGAAAATGGACTCTATGCGTCTCTGGCGCACTTTCTGGAATCACTGGGGGTTCGCGTTCCACGAATCCGCGCGCACGATCCGGCACGCGGCCTACTCTGGATGGAAGACCTCGGAGACTGCGATCTCTGGGCATATCGGGGGCTGCCATGGCCGCAAAGACGTCCGCTCTATTTTTCGGCACTGCAAGAAGCCTTTACGCTTCACGCGAAGGGTCGCCTCCCGATCAACGGGATCGTCCTTCAATCGGCGTTTACCCGCGATCTCTACGCCTGGGAGCAGTCCTACTTTTTCGACAACTGCCTAGGTCGCTTCTTTCATGAAGACGAAGGAAAACTCCGCTCGCTCGCAGGGGCCCCGAAGCTCGCAGCCATCGCCGACGAGCTTGCGGCCTTGCCGCGCTTGCTGATCCATCGAGACCTCCAATCGCAAAACGTCCTGATACGACAAAAAGAGGCCTACCTCATCGATTTTCAAGGGATGCGCCCAGGGTTGGCCTCTTACGATCTTGCTTCGCTCCTATTCGATCCCTATGTCGCGCTTTCGGCCGACGAGCGGGCCGAGCTCAAGCAGTACTACGAATCGCTCTGGCGGGCGGCGAACCTCCCGCTCCCGGAAGATCTAGGCCAGGCATTCCCCTGCGCGGCGATGCAGCGGCTCATGCAGGCCCTTGGCGCATATGGTTATCTGGGATTAGTCAAGCAGAAGGAGGAGTTTCTACGGCATATTCCCGTTGCGATGCGGCGATTGGCCGAGGTTCTCGATCAAATTCCCGGCTTGGAGGATCTGCTCGCCAAGGTGAAGGAGTGCGTTTCCCTCTCGGAATAGGCGCATCCAATGAACCAGCGGGATGGGCGATTGACCGAGCACGAACCGAGAAAAAACCGTCGGACTCGCCGGCGGATACCCTGTCCGATCACGAAGCGCGCAGCCGCAGGTAATCGAGAAGCTCTGCGATGCGGACGCGCTCCTGGCGCATGCTGTCCCGCTCACGGACGGTGACCGTCTCCCTTTCTCCGGCGAAGGCTCCGCTGCGCACCCCTTCCAAGGTTTCGAAGTCGATCGTCACGCCGAAGGGCGTCCCCACCTCGTCCATCCGGCGGTAGCGGCGGCCAATGGCGCCGCTCTCGTCGTAGAAAATCCGCAGGTGCATCCGCAGGAGGTCGGCGACCTCGCGGGCCTTTCGGACCAGCTCCTCGTTGTTCTTAAGGAGGGGGAAGATGCCGGCCTTGACCGGCGCCACGCGGGGGGAGAGGTGGAGAACCACGCGCTTTTCGACTTTCCCGCCTTCACCGACCACGTCCTCCTCGCCATAAGCCTCGCAGAGGATCGCAAGGAACGTTCGATCGACCCCTCCGCTCGGCTCGATCACGTGCGGGATATATTTCTGTCCGGTCTCCTCGTCGAAATACTCGAGCGGCTTGCCGCTGGCGGCACCATGTTGACGCAGGTCGAAATCGGTCCGGTAGGCGATCCCTTCGAGCTCTTGGCGCCCAAAGGGGAATGTGTACTCTAAATCGTAGGTCTTTTCCGAATAGAAGGCTCTCTCCCCTTCGGGAACGTCCCGCACGTGAATCCGGTGCCGCGGCAGGCCGATCGATTCGTACCAGGCGAGGCGAGCCTCCTTCCACTTTTCCAACTCCTCGAGCCCGGTCCCTGGCCGAATGAAATATTCCACCTCCATCTGCTCGAACTCCCGCGACCGGAAGAGGAAATTGCGCGGATTCACCTCGTTGCGGAAGGACTTCCCGATTTGGGCGATGCCGAAGGGGATCTTCTTTCGCGAGGTCTCGAGCACGTTGCGGAACTGCACGAACATCGCCTGCGCCGTCTCCGGGCGCAGGTAGGTCAGGGCGCTCTCCTCTTCCAACGGACCGACATAGGTCCGGAAGAGGAGATTGAACCTCCTCGGCTCCGTCATCTCCCCGCCGCATTCGCCCGGATGCTTAGAGGGTTTTTGCGGGCAGCGCGCATCCCCGAGCTGATCGACACGAAAGCGCGCCTTGCATGTCTTGCAGTCGACGAGCCAGTCGACGAACTGCTCCTCGTGCGTGCTCGCCTTCCAGACGGCGCGATTCATGAGGATTGAGCCATCGAGGCCCACGATGTCGTCGCGCAGCTGGGTCATCGAGCGCCACCAGAGCTCCTTGATATTTCTTTTGAGCTCCACCCCAAGCGGGCCGAAATCCCACAGGCCGTTGAGACCTCCATAAATCTCGGACGACGGATAGACGAAGCCGCGACGCTTGCAGAGCGCAACAAGCTTTTCCATTAAGGGTTCTTCTGTCATAAGAAAACGAACGCAAGCGCGCTTTAACCTGTCGCGCGGCAACCAGAGCGGTCACGAATCCATGTCACGCCGTCTAAAGACAGGGAAAAAACATCTACCCTCTCGTCAATCCGTCCTGCGGATCCTTTCCGGTTTTGCCGCCCGAATCGCCAGCCACTTTGTCCTTGCCACGGTCGGGCTGCTTTCGGCGATCCTCCTCGCCGCCTTTCTCCTATTACGGTTCTCCGGCGTCCCCGCGCAAATTAAAAACATCCTCCTGGCCGAGATGGAGGCGCGCGACATCCCGATTTCGGTCGGCCGCCTCTCCCTCGATCCGTTGGGCCATCTGGTCGCCAGCCGCGTCGCCGTCTTCCGCACTCGGGATCGGCAAGAGATCTGGCTCCAGGTCGATCGCGTACGCCTCTCGGTTGCCTGGTTTGCCTGGTGGAAGGGCAAACCCTGGATCAAGAGTGCTTCGGTTCAGAACGCCACCATCCATCTTCCGATCACCCCGCAGAACGAGATCGAGTTTTCCCAGGTTTCCGCCCGCGTCAACTTCGTCCCCGGGGCGCTCGAGGTCTTGCAGGCCAGCGCACGCGTCCTCAATCTCGAACTCCTGCTCAAGGGACGCATTCTGCTCAACGGCTACCCCTCCTTCCCCGCCCCCTCGCTCCAACAACAGGAGGCGACAGATCTCCTTTGGCGCCGCATCCTCGCCACGGTCGATGAGATCGAAACCCAGCGTCCGATCCCGGTGGAGGCTGAGCTATCGATGGCCACGAAGGATCCTTGGGCGGCCAGCATTCACTGCCGGATCCTTCCTTCTCCCATTTCCTGGCGGCAAATTCCCCTAGGGCGGCTGGCGGGGGAGCTGCATCTGATTGGAGGCGTCTTCCGCCTCGAAGAACTGCATCTGGGATTTCCCCGCGGCGAAATCTCGCTTTGGGGAGAGGCTGATCTACCCCAACAGGCCGGCTTCGTTGAGTTCTTGAGCAACGCCGATCCCACCCTGCTCCGCCCTTCCCTTCCGGAAAACATCGCCGCCATTCTCCAGGAGCTCCATTTTATCGATCTACCTAGCTTGAGCGGACGGCTAGCAACCAAGTGGGGCGCGGGCGAACGATCTCTCCGTCTCTCGGTCGATCTCCATTGGCATCACTTCCGCTACCGGGGCCACCCTTTCGACGAGCTTTCGATTCCTGCGGCCTTCGATGGCGCGCGGCTCTTCATCCCGGAGATCAAGCTCCGCTCCCCCATGGGAAAGGTGGACGCGGAATTTCTCTACGAGCAGTCCGCTCCCAAGATACGCCTCAAGGTGGAATCCACCATGGATCCCACCATTTTCCTCGGATTGGCCGGGCCCGCAGCGGACCGTTTCTTGGAGTCTCTCTCGTTCCCTAAGGAACCTCCTTGGGCACGAGGAGAGGTCACAGGGAAAAACCTTTTTTCTCCCACGGGCTGGGAGGCGCAAGGCAACTTTTCGGCGAAGAACTGCTCCTACAAAGGGGTGGCGATTCGCTCCGTACAATCCGATATCGGATACGCAGGCCGCACCCTACGTTTCTCGCATTTCACGGCAACCCGGCCGGAAGGAACGATCTCGGGAAACTTCGAGAACGATTTCGAGCACAAGATCGTGACCGTTCACGACCTCTCCTCCTCGGTCGATGTGATCGCCTGCGCCCCGGCCCTGGGAGACAAGTTCCCGGCCTATGTGGAGCCCTACCGTTTCCAAAAGCCGCCGCGACTAGAGGTAAGCGGAGTCGTCGATCTAAATGAGGGGAGCAAAAACCCGGTCAGCGATCTTCGGGTCGAAGTCCAGTCGGATTCCGTACTCAACTATGTCCTCTTTCAGCGGAATTTTCCGATCGTTTCTCCCAAGGGACGCGTCCTGCTCCGCCGCAACGAGCTCACCGTGCAGATCGACCAGTCCTCCCTTTTTGATGGCCTGCTCCATGGAACGTTGCAGGTCACGCTTCACCCTCCGCCGGCGCCCTCTCCCTTCCATTCCATTTTCGACCTCGATCACGCCGACTTTCATAAGGTCATGTCGGACCTCTATCATTTCGAGAAGAGTTCGGGGGCTCTGCAATTTCACCTCAGCTTGGCGGGCCTCGTAGGCAATCTCCCCTCACTTACCGGAGAAGGCGATTTTGACGTTCGGGACGGCTACATCCTCTCGATCCCGTTCCTGGGCGGCTTATCGACCAGCATGAGCTCGGTCATCCCCGACTTCGCGATGGCCAAGGCGGATCAGGCTCATGCCCATTTTTCCGTGGGAAAGGGAGAGGTCGCCACGGACCAGTTCACCATCTCGAGCCTCGCCTTCACGATCATCGGGAAGGGGAGCTACAACTTCCTTCACGACAATCTCGAAGCGGACGCACGGGTGAACATTCGCGGCCCGATAGGAGCCGTGTTATTCCCCATCAGCAAGCTTTTTGAATACCATGGCTCAGGCAAGCTTGCCGCGCCGGAGTGGAAGGCCCGCAACTTTTGACCTCCCAGGCACAAAGCATGTAACCGCGGGTACCGGGACCGGCCCGTCTCCGTCCCCGCCCTGACCACGGAAGCCCCGCCCTCCGCCAGCGGCACCCCAGGGTAGCACCGTGCCACCGGTTGCTTCTCTGCGCCACGGGCGCGCTTGCTCTTCTCCTCGGCTCTCCGTTCCGCGGATCCGAGCCGCCGCCCAACAAACCGTGAGGCTGCACTCCTGGCTTGCCATCCGGCCGCACCCGCCGGCTTGGGACCTGTCCTATTCCTACCGGCATGGCCCCACCATGCCATCCTCTGCGGAACGCCATCGCTCTTCTTCTCGTCCCGCTCCTGAGCCTCTACGGCATTCTCCACATCTCCGCCCAGATCCTGGTGAATACGGAGGCCCTGCCCTCCGATTCCCCAAGCGAGGAGCAGCCTCCTCAACCCGCGCCAGAGGTCGCCACGGACACCAACTGCTGCCCGCCACCCCCTCCTTCCCAACCGGTGGCGCAGCCCGCGCCGGCGCAGCAGGACCCCAATCCCCAGTCCTCCGACGAGGGACAGCCCGACACCGATCCCCCCAACCTCAAGAAAGCCCACCTCCCGACCACTAAGAGCGAACTTGCCGCATACCAGGCCCAGGCCGCGCAGGGAACGACCCTGAACACCGGAAACGGTTTCCCCGACAGGCCACCCTGGGTCTACTCGATGGGGGACCGTAGCGCCACGGACGGAACGGGGCAAGCGGCGGCCGCCTACCCCTACGCGACCGAGAGCGAGGCAAATATCCTGGCCGCCCTTCAAGCAGGCACGGGCACGGCCCTCCTCAGCTCCGCCGCGGCAAACCAAGCCCCGCCGGCGGCCGCTCCCCCTCCCCAAGCTCCCGTGGCGCAGCCGCCCCCTCCGTCTGTGGCGCATACTTCCCCGCCCCCTCCCGATCCTTGGCAGGAGCTAAAGCAGAAAGGCGTTCGCGTCATCACGATCGGCGAATACCACCTGCAGCCGGGAACGATTGCCAAGGAAGACGCGTTCCTCCAATCAGCTCACGACCGGTTAGGCGCCCGTTACCTGGTGGTGGAGCATCCCAAGGACGAACAGCAAGCCCTCTCTCGCATGATCGCCAATCCAAATTATCACAACATGGCCCGGGTCGAGGTTGGATTGGATAACCCCCCGCAGCCGGTGCCTGAGAAGGATAAGCAGGCAGACGCAAACGATGTGGAGCCGTACTTACGCGCGGTGGATCAAAGTAGAAGCAATCCGCAACTCCTGGCCCGGCTGAACCAGCACCTTCAGCAAGTGGGACGCAAGCCGCTTACCCCCGAAGACATTGCCTCGCTCGAAGCCTCCATGCAGATGTTTCGGATGTGGGCGGATGCGGGGAAAATGGGGTATGCTGTCCACGCCGGCGACGCCTCGCGTGTCGGCGCAAAAACCCTACTTACCCCTGATGCGATGAAAACGCGCAACCAGGTCCAGGCCGCGACGATCGCCGCCGACGCCGGCAAGGCGCCGGTGGTCGCGATCCTGGGATCGGAGCATACAGGGATGAACGCAACCCGCACCCTACCGGGAAATCCGGATACTTGGGCGGATACCAACCGGATCCTGCTGGATCAGTACCACCGTCTCTCGATCTCCCTCAACCCCGCTACGGTGGTGGGAGTAAAAGGCTATCTAACCGCTCGCGGGCAAAAGGATCCCCTGGCTAAGGCGCCCTACTCTCCTGCGCAGTTGGCGCGTATACGAACTTACCACAGTCAGGCACTTGCCAAGGATTCGTTTCGCACCCCCACGCTGGATGACGACCGCGGGCTCGACTCTCCTGTCTACCTCCGCGATGCGATCCATCGCATGGAAAAGAGCGTGCAGCCCCTACTCCCAAAGTCCTCCCCCTCCTCTGCTGTCCCTTAATGCGAAACAAGAAACCCTATGTCCAAGTCTATGGCCTTCTCCCTCGGAACCCTTCTCTTTCTGGGCTCGGTCTTCCTCTTTGGTTCTATCAAGGGGAACGAGCCCGTTACGCTCGATTCTCTGCGCCGGCGTCTGCCTTCCCTGAACGCCGAGCAGACCCTCCGCCTACTGCAGCGGGTCGATCCAAAGATACTCGAAAGCCTCATTTCCACTCCGGAGGGAAGCATGGAGCTGGCGGCGGGTTTTCTCTGGCCCAGAGCCAAGGGAGAGAGCAGCTACCTGAAGCGGGACTATCCGCAGATCTATAAGTATTCCAAGAAACTCACCAGGATCGCCATGGAGCTGCCGAAGCCGACCCTCGATCTCCTCTACCGCTGGGCGATGAGTCCCGATCGGGAATTGGAGAAGAAGTTTCATAAGCTGCAACCCGATGAAATCATCTCTACTGAGTCATCGATCATCGATGCCTACCAGTATGCGGCGATGCCCCGGCAGACCTATCAAGACATCCAGGCGCTCGATGACGTATGGCATCTGGGACCGTGGGACAAGAATGCTGATTCTGCCACCATCGGCAGACGAGTGAAGGGATTGATCCTCTCGATGGGCTCGGAACGCTTCCTCGAGCTTCTCTCCACGCCCATCGGAACAGAGCATTTTTTGAACATGTTTGCGCGAATGTGGGGTATTTTAGGTATGCGATACAAGTGGGATGTGCGCACCATGCCGCACTGGTTTTTCGAGGATCTGCGGCGCCTTGTCTTCATGCCGAGTTATTCCGAGGCGATGCGCCGCTTTGCCCTGGATGCCTCCAGTCGCCTCGTCCGGATTGATGAGGGGCCGCGAGGGGTCAATAGAGCTCTCTCTACTGTCGCTGATATCCTCCAAAGCCAGCAGATGATCGACCGTCTTAACGAAGTGCGCCACCAATTCGAGGATGTGCCCCCGGAATTTGATGCTAAGCTCATGCCCCCGCCCTTTACGGTCTCTTCTTCCCAGACGGAACGAGGTTCCAAGAAGTGAATCGTCGATCGCCTTCTCCGTTCGAACCCGCCTTTTGAGCCCATCTGTCGCTTGAGCAGTCGCCTTTTGCCCTTCCTTCCCCGGTGGACGTACCGCTCCCGCATCCGCCCAAGCAATTACTGCGCAACGTGCCGAATCATCCTCATGATCTACCCGGTATTGGGTGTCGTGATTTGTGAGTCAACGACCCTTCTCGGCCTCTTCCCGCCGCCCCGTTCGGTGTCAAAATCTATGAGTCAATTCGTCTTGTCGTGTTGACGCTGTGGATACAAACAGGCACAGTTCAGCCATGGCGAAAATTCGACACGACCCTTCCGAATCTGACAGAAACGCCCTTGTTGCTGGCGCAGGCCATGTCCCTAAGTCCAGCGTCAAGGGTAGCATCAATTTACGGATCGAAACGGGTACCCGCCAGCTCATCGACGAGGCGGCGGCGGCGCTGGGTAAGACGCGTACGGAATTCATGGTTGAAAGCGCCCGGCGGCAGGCAGTTGATGTACTACTCGACCAACGGCTATTCTCGCTCGACCCCAAGCGTTACGACAGCTTCATCCAGATGCTCGACAATCCGCCCGCCGTGGGACCGAAGCTTAAAGCCCTGCTACGCCGGATTCCGGCATGGCAGAAATAGGCGGCGAACCGGACGGTCGCGAAGTGCCGCTTTCTCCTCCCGTTCCGCTAACAGCCGAGCATGAGATCGCGTCGTTTGACTGCGGCGAGCCGGCGCTGAACGATTGGCTGCGCAATCACGCCTTGAAGAACGAAGGTCGGTTCTCGCGCACCTACGTCGTCTGCGATGGCAAGCGAGTCATCGGATATTTCTGCATTTCGGCCGGATCGGTCGAACGCGCGGCCGCGCCAGGGAATGTGCGACGCAACTCGCCTGACACGATTCCGGTTTCTGTTATCGGGCGGTTGGCTGTCAGCCGCGAACAGGCTGGCAAAGGTCTCGGCGCAGACTTGCTGTCGGACGCCCTGCGACGGATCGCGATGGCATCGCAGAGCATCGGGATCGGGGCCGTTTTGGTTCACGCCCAGGACGATGCGGCGAAACGCTTTTATCTACATTGCGCGGAGTTTATTGAATATCCTGAAAACAGCCGCACGCTGTTTCTGCCTATCAAAACCGTCATCGCGGCCTTTAGCCAGATCGGGCGGGACTGATCATCGCGGGATGGCTTTCCTGATTTCTCGGCTGCGTTTCCAAAAGCGACGGAAGGAACAGTAACCGTTCAAGTGCAAGTCTTAGCCAAGGCGCGATGGAAAACGAACAACAGGACTCACACGGCATATGCTCAATGACTGGCGCATGGCTCAAAGATGATTTGCGAACGGCGGGTTAAGCTCTTTAAGAATGAATGAAGCCAAGCCGCGCAGATTCCGCATGAATTCGAGCTTCCAGGCGATGAGGCGATTATGCGCAAGGAGGGCGAGCCGCTGACCAAACGCTTCCAGGTTGTCACCGTCAGCAGCGGCCGGCTGCTTCCTGCTGGAGCCGTAGTTACCGGGTGAAGTAGACTGCCCCCCGGCCGGGCGATACCCCCTCTGCGCGGGGCAGAAGCCACGCTGGCCAACCAGACCGGGGGTTCTTCCCTACTGGCCAAGACGGCGCGTAAACGATATAGAGAAGAAAAACGATGCCGGATCTTCCGAAAGCTTATGAGCCGAGTGCAATTGCCGAATCGCTCTACGCTCGTTGGATAGAGAACGGGGATTATCACGCGAATCCCTCTTCGCCGAAGCCTGCGTTCTCGATCGTCATGCCGCCTCCCAACATCACCGGCGTGCTGACGCTCGGCCACGTATTGAACAACACCTTGCAGGACGTCCTCTCTCGCAAGGCTCGGCTGGAGGGGTACGAGGTTCTCTGGCTCCCCGGGACAGACCACGCCGGCTTAGCCACGGAAACGGTCGTGGAGAGGTCGCTCCGAAAGCAACGGGGAATCGGCCGCAAGGAATTAGGCCGAGAGCAGTTCCTCCAACTTGTGCGGGACTGGCGGGAAAAGCATGGGCGGATCATCGTCGAGCAGCTCAAAAAGCTGGGGAGCTCGGCCGACTGGGCGAGGGAGCGCTTCACGATGGACGCGGGCTATTCGCGGGCCGTTCAAGAGGTCTTCGTCGCGCTCTACCGGAAGAAGCTCATCTACCGGGGCAAACGGATGGTCAACTGGTGCCCCTCTTCCTTGACGGCCCTCTCCGACGAGGAGGTTCTTCCGCGGGAAGAAGAGGCGAGCCTCTATTTTGTCCGGTACGCGGTCGAAGGGGATCCCGGCTCCTTCCTCACCATCGCCACCACCCGGCCGGAGACGATCCCGGGAGACACCGGCCTCGCGGTCCATCCGGACGATCCCCGCTATCAGAAATGGATCGGACGGCGGGCCATCCGACCCTTTCCCCATGGCGCGATTCCGATTGTCGCCGATTCCGCGGTCGATCCCGCCTTCGGCACCGGCGTCCTCAAGATCACTCCGGCCCACGACAAGCTCGACTTCGAGGTCGGCCGGCGGCATGACCTGCCGATCGTCGACATCCTCCACCCGGACGGCCGCATCCGCTGTCCCGCTGTCCCGGAACTCGATGGGCTCGATCGTTTCGAGGCCCGGAAAAAAGCCGCCTCTCTCCTGGAAGAAAAAGGGCTACTCGCCAAGGTCGAGCCCTATCTTCACACGATCGGGGTGAGCGAACGGGCGAACGTGCCGATCGAGCCGCGCCTCTCCGAGCAGTGGTTCCTCCGCTATCCGAAAATCGAGGAAGCCCTGCGGGTCGTGCGAGAGCGCCGGATCCAGTTCTTCCCGGAGCATTGGGAAAAAGTGTACGAACACTGGCTGGAGAACATCGAGGACTGGTGCATCTCCCGCCAGGTCTGGTGGGGGCACCGCATTCCGGTCTGGTGGAAGGAGGGGTCTCACCGCTGCCAGATCGAATCTCCGGGTCCCGGTTGGGTCCAGGATCCCGACACCCTCGACACCTGGTTTTCCTCCTGGCTCTGGGCGTTCGAAACGATGGAGCCGGCCACTCGTCGCAAGTTTTACCCCACCTCGGTCCTCGTCACGGGCCCCGACATCATCTTTCTGTGGGTAGCCCGCATGATCATCGCGGGCCTCGAATTTCAACCCGGCAAGGGTCCAGGTCTGGAGGAGAATATCCCGTTCCGAGCCGTCTACTTCACCGGACTAATCCGCGATCGGTTGGGACGAAAGATGTCAAAATCACTCGGCAATTCCCCCGATCCACTCGAGCTGATCGAGAAATTTGGAGCAGACGGACTTCGTTTCGGGCTCTTGCGGATCGCTCCGCAAGGCCAAGACATCCGCTTCGACGAGAAGCAGATCGAAGAGGGCAGAAACTTTTGCAACAAGCTCTGGAATGCGGGCCGTTTCCGCGTTCGCTTCGGTCCGCTTTCCGCTGCCGCCCGACCCTGGGAACACCGGCTCTCTCCGTTCGCCGTGGAGCTGCTCTCTGCCTTAAGCCGGACCGGAATCCGGCTCGAGGCGGCCTTCGGGGCCTACGAATTCAGCGAAGCCGCCGGACTGCTCTACAGTTTTGTCTGGAACGACTTTTGCGCCTACTTCCTAGAAGCCGCCAAGGTCGATCTCGCCCAAGAAGGAAGCCCGACGGGCTTGGGGACTCTTGCCACCTTCGATTACGCCTTCTCTTGGATCCTTCGGCTGCTCCATCCCTTTTGTCCCTTTGTGACCGAGGAGCTCTGGAACCGGCTCGAACTCGGTTCTTCGACCATTCAGTTTGCCGGTTGGTTCGGCGCCGCCGAAAGCCGGGCGCTCGAAGAGCGGCTGGAATCCCGGAAGGAGGAGGCTCCACGGGCCCGGGCGATCTATCAAGCGGCCGAGCGCGGCCGTCACCTCCGTTCTACCTACGGCATCCCATCTAACCGGAAGGTGCCCTTTCTTCTCCGCACCGAAGCCCCACTTCCGGATGCGGAGAGGAGCGTGCTCGCGGCTCTTGCGAATGCGAGCGAAATCGCCGACATCAAAGGTCCGCCCCCCAAGGCCCCTATGGTATTGACCCCCCTTGGAGAGATCTACCTACCCCTGGATGGCATTCTGGATCCCGACGTGGAACGAAGGCGCCTGACGAGCGAGAAGGAGAAGCTCTCCCGCAACTGGAAGGCGCTCGAAGAACGGTTGCAAAATCCCGAGGTCTCGACTCGGGTCCCCGCAGAAAAGCTCGAAGCTTGGAAAGAACAGGCGAAACAACTCGAAATGGCGATCCGCCGCCTCGACGCTCAGTTGAGCGAACTCTTGCTGTAGTGCCTGAGAGGCGAGGGGACGACAGATCTCATCCGGCTTGTGAGTCCGCGGGCTTTGGGGCCGGCTTGGCTGCCTCCCCAATTCCCTCGCCAAAGGCCTTTGCGCGAGCAGCCGCCTCGATGCGGGTAGCGAGATCCGGATTGGTCTTAATCGCTTGGACGGCCGCCTCTCTTCCCTGCCCGATCTGCGTCCCATCAAAATAGATCCAGGCCCCGCGCTTGTCCAAGATCCTCTGGTCCAGGCTAAAGTCGATGAGCGAGCCTTCCCGGGAGATTCCTTCGTTATAAAGAATGTCGAACTCGCACTCGGTGAAAGGGGGAGCGATCTTGTTCTTGACCACCTTCATCTTCGTTCGATTCCCGTAGACCGTTCCATCGCTCGTCTTCAGTTGGCCGATCCGACGGATGTCGACTCGAACCGAAGCATAGAATTTGAGCGCCCTTCCGCCCGGAGTGGTCTCAGGGTTTCCGAACATTACACCGATCTTCTCGCGGAGCTGGTTGGTGAAGATGCAGATCGTCTTAGCCTTGCTGATGATCGCCGTCAGCTTTCGCAAGGCGCTGCTCATCAACCGCGCCTGAGCGCCGACCGTCGCGTCTCCGATCTGCCCTTCCAACTCCGCTCGTGTGGCGAGGGCCGCCACCGAGTCGACCACGATGACATCCACCGCATTCGAGCGAATCAAGGTTTCCGCAATGGTCAACGCCTCTTCTCCGCAGTCGGGCTGGGAGATCAACAGTTCGGACATGTTGACTCCCAAGCGCTGAGCATACTGGGGATCAAGCGCGTGCTCGACGTCGATGATGACGCCGACTCCACCCAGCTTCTGCGCTTGAGCCACGATGGTGAGAGCGAGCGTCGTCTTCCCCGAAGACTCCGGACCAAAGATTTCAACGATCCGGCCTCTCGGAAATCCTCCCGCCCCCAGCGCCCGATCGATCACCAGGCACCCGGTGGGAATGACCTCGATCTGCAGACGAGCCTGATCATCGCCTAGACGCAGGATGGCGCCTTCGCCATATTCCTTCGAGATCGCCTGGAGGGCGAGATCGAGGTTCTTATCCTGCCGCCGCGCTTTCGCATCCATCTTTTCGGATTCCACAAAACACCTTCTTCCCGCAACCGGTTCCTTGCCAAAAACGGTTCTCCCGCATGGAGACTCCCGGAAAGGCTAAAATCCTCGATCGGCCTCGAGAAAACCCTCCAGATGACGCAGCCGAGTCGGATGACGCATCTTCCGGAGCGCTTTAGCCTCGATCTGGCGGATCCGCTCCCGCGTGACGCGAAACTGACGGCCTACCTCCTCCAGCGTGCGAGGATATCCGTCGAGCAGCCCGAATCGCTGCTCGATCACCGTTCGCTCCCGTTCCGTCAGCGTGTGCAGGACATCCCGGATCTTTTCCTTTAGCAAGGAGTAGGCGGTCATTTCGGAGGGATTTTCCGCCGCCTTATCCTCGATGAAGTCTCCAAAAGTCGTATCATCGCTCTCCCCGACCTGGCTTTGGAGGGAGATCGGCTGCTGCGCCATCTTAAGAATCGCCCGGATGCGATCCACGCTCAATTGGATCTCGTCGGCTATCTCTTCCGGATTCGGTTCGCGGCCGAGTTCTTGAATCAACTGTTTCTGCACCCGCATGAGCTTGTTGATCGTTTCGATCATGTGCACCGGGATCCGAATGGTGCGGGCTTGATCCGCAATGCTCCGCGTAATCGCCTGCCGAATCCACCAAGTCGCGTAGGTCGAAAACTTGTACCCACGACGATATTCAAACTTCTCGACGGCCTTCATCAGACCCATGTTCCCTTCCTGGATGAGATCGAGGAAAGAGAGGCCGCGATTGGTATATTTTTTTGCAATCGAGATGACCAGGCGAAGATTGGCCTCGACCATTTCGGTTTTGGCCCGCATGGCCTGATGCAGCCACTTCTTGAGCTCGTTATGTCTCTTCTTGAACTCCTCCACGCTGGCATGAGCCTGTTTCTGGAACTGCTGTAGCTGCTCCTCCACCGCCGCCAGCGCCTCCGAGCTCTTGCTCCCGCGACCCTGAGCACGAAGCCGCTTCCTCTCGCTCTCCCACCGGCAGATTTCCTGAAAGCGCTCTTCGCTTACCTGCACTAGGTCCTCTACGATCTTCTGCTTGAAGTAAAAGCGGTGGAAGATCCTTTCCAGGCCAAGATGCTGTTTCTCGAGCGCACCGGCCATCTTCGCCCGCTCCTTCGAGTTCGCCGGCAGAGCGCTCAAGCGGGAGTAGAGCTCGTCGCTCTCCTCGATCTTCTCCTCAAGTTTGCTCATGAGGCCGGGCAAGACCTTCATGTAGGCCTCGCGTCCCTCGATGTGCTTGTCCTGGATGAGCCGGTCGAATCGCTCCCTCCCTTGCTCGAGCTTCCGGGCCAGATGCAGATATTCCCTCGCGATGAAACCGAAGCTGTGGAGGCACTTCTGCACCATGAGCTCGGCATTTTCGATCCGCTTGGAAATCTCGACCTCTTCTTCCCGCGTCAGAAGAGGCACCTGCCCCATCTGCCGGAGGTACATCCGGACCGGGTCATCGAGAATGTCGAGCTTGGTCTCCTTTTCCTCGGGCACCACCACATCCGCCGGCGCGGCACTTTTCTGGCGATCCACCTCCGAGCTCTCGATGACGTCGATCTCCAGGCCCCGCAGAAACGCGATGATGGCCTCGATCTCGTCTGGTTGCGGCACGCAATCGGGCAGCGCTTCGTTGATGTCGTCGAAGGTGAGATAGCCCTGCTCCTTGGCGAGCTTGACGAGAGTTCGCAGCTTTTCTTGCCGCAGCGGCTCCTCGGACCAGATCTTTGCCAGCTTCTTGGCTAGCTGCTGTTCCTCGACGACGACGGTAGCGGACGGGACGGTCGCCGGTGTGGCGGGAGCTGGATGGCCGTTTTCCTTGGAAGCATGATCCTTGGTCAGCGTGGAGGGGGGGGAGGAGGAGTCGGTGGCATTGCGGGAAAGAGACGTAGGGGACGGGTGGTGGGATGCGGTGCTTCTTTTGGTTCTTGGGTTACGCGGCATGATCATGCTCGACTCATTTCGGGGTTTCGACGACTACCAGACAGCCAAGGAAAGACAAAGTCATAAAGGATAATCGAGGCTCTTGCGCAAGTCAACGAGCTCTCGCAATGCGTCCTGCGCTTCTAGGGATGCTGCTCCGGCTCGGACCCGCTCCTCGAGAAGGCGGATGCGCTTCCGCTTCCCAAGAAACTCAAGGCGGCGGCATAAGATGCGCAGGCGCTCTTCCGGCCCGATCGAAAGATCGACGGGCGGGGGCCGCAGCAGCAGGCCCGTGACAAAAGCGCGCTCTTGCTCCGAAAGAGCGGGAAAGAGAATCTCGGGATCCGAGCCTGAGGAGAGGATTTTTCGCACCAGTTCCCCTTCCTCATTCTCCTCCAGCCACCGGAGATCCAGCTCCGCGCGGACCCGCTCTACAATGCCCGGAGTCTCGCAGAGCAGCCAGACCAACTCCGTCAGGACGGCGTCCCGATTTGCTGGATCCGGAGTCTGCGGCGCCCCGGCTTCCCTGCTTGCCGTTCCCGCTCGTCGCACCGCTTCCTCCAAAGCGCCGCAGGAGACTCCCAAGCGTGCCGCCACCCCCAGGATGGCCGCTTCCCGGCGGATCGGGTCGGAAATCTTGGCGAGCCAGACAGCCATCGATTGGGCCGCCTGGCTCCGGCCCCTGGGGAGAGTAAGATCATTTTGACGAGCCGCCTGCTCCAGGAGATGAGAGAGATGAGCGGGGGCCTGCCGCAAGGTCTCCCGAAAACCCGCGACGGCCGCCTCGCCGCGTCGAAGGAAGCTGTCCGGATCCTCTCCCGGCGAAAGCGAAGCTACCCGGACATCGAGCCCCGCTTCCGTGAGGATTCCCAATCCTCGCACTGCAGCGCTCTCCCCTGCGCGGTCGGCATCGAAACAGACGATCACCTCCTCGGCAAACCTCCGAAGGAGCCGCGCGTGATGTTCCGTGAGTGCCGTACCCTGCACGGCGACGGCGCTCGCGAAGCCCGAGGCATGGCAACGGATCAGATCCATTGGACCTTCGCAAAGAATCGCTCTCCCCTCCTGGGCGATCGCCCGCTTGGCCCGATCCATTCCCAAGAGAATCCTTCCCTTCGAAAAAATCGGGGTTTCGGGGGAGTTGAGGTACTTGGGCGCCGCTCCATCGGAGCCTACATTCCGTCCGCTGAAGCCGGCGACCCTGCCCGACTCATCGGCGATCGGGATGATCAGTCGCGCTCGGAAGCGGTCGTAGGGGCGAGCCTTCTCTCCGAGCACCACAAGGCCCGCCTCCACCATGAACTCGACCGGATAGCCCTGCGCGGCGCCCCATCGGAGAAGGCCATCCCAGCGATCCGGGGCGTACCCGATCCCAAATGTTTCCGCGATCTCCCTTGAGAGAGAGCGCGATTCGAGGTAGCGACGGCCCGGCTCTCCTTCCGGGGCGCTCCACAAGAGCTCGCGCCACCGCTCGGCGACGGCTTTGTGAAGGGAAAAGAGACGCTCGCGAATCGAGGGGGCTCCCGCTTCCTTCCGAAAGCCGGCAGGCATCTCCACTCCGGCCCGCTCGGCCAAAAGCCGCAAGGCTCCCATAAAATCGAGCCGTTCGTGCTGCATCACGAAGTCGAATACCGTACCCCCATAGCCGCTGCTGAAACACTTGAAAACCTGCTTCTGAGGATCGACAAAGAAAGAGGGCGTACGCTCCGAATTAAACGGGGAGAGAGCCTTGTATTTGGAGCCCGCGCGTTTTAGAGGAACATAATTGCCGATGACCTCAACAATGTCGCTGACGGCGCGAACCTTTTCCACGAACTCCCGGAACGCCGGCGTTCCCATTCCTTTGAAATAAATCGGCTGCCGTGGCAAAACGCAAGGCCTACCCGAAGCCCATGGGGCTACTTGTTCGTTTGTTTATCCTGCTTCCGCTCCTTGGAGCTTCGCCAGGGGCGCCCGCCGCCGCATCGCCGGTCGTCGTAGTCGAGAAACCCGGCGTCGTCCATAATTTCACGGTCGATGGCTCCTCCGTCCGGACCATGTTTCGCGATGCTCTGCTGCAATACACGCAGCAGACTTCGGTGAAGATCGCCTGGACCAAGGGGATCGGCATCACTCCGCAAGACGTTGTCGGGATCAAGATTTCCGCATCGGGCGGTCCCGTCATGTCGACCCGCAAGCCGCTCGTCGCCGCCATCGCCGAAAGCCTGGCGGAGGCTGGGGTGCCCCTGCAACAGATTGTCGTCTGGGATAAATTGGAAGACGACTTGCGGGAAGCCGAATATTTTCCTCGGCCCGAAGGAGCCCCCTACCGGGTCCGCTCCGTGATCCCGGAAACGGGTTTCGACGAGCATGTCTTTTACGTCAACGAAGTCCTCGGCCGGCTGATCTGGGGGGATCTCTCCTTTCAGGGAATCAAGCCCGGGCGCGACCAGCTGCAACGAGCGCAAAAGCGCGGCGAGAAGCAGAGTGTGGCTCAGATGTACGGTCAAGGAGTCTCCGCGGGAAGCCTCGAGAGTCAGGTCAGCAACAAGTCCTACTACGCCCGGCTCTTGACCCAAATCTGCACCAAGATCATCAACGTTCCGGTCTGCACCGACAACAGCGGGGTCGGCTTCAATGGAAGCCTCGCCTCCCTGGCCCTCGGGATGGTGGACAATACCCGTAGGTTCGAGGGAGAGGGGAACTGGGGCGACCCCGCGATTGCGGAGATCTTAGACCGCCCATTTGTACGCAACAAGGTCGTCCTCCACGTGATGGATGCGCTCATCGCTCAATACGCGGGAGGACCCGACTTCAGCCCAGAGTTCACCTACCCGCTCGGAGCGCTCTACGTCAGCAAGGATCCCGTCGCCATCGATTCACTCCTCGTGAGCCGCGTTGACTCTTGGCGCATCGGTGCGCACATTCCTTCCTTGCAGCCTATGATGCATTACCTCCAAACCGCCGTCGAATATGGGCTGGGGATCGCCGATCCAAAGAACATCCAGCTGATCCCCCTCCCATGAACGCCGCCTCCTCCGGTCCCATCGTCGACCGCCTCAAAGACATCCTGGCCCGGCTTCGAGCTCCTGGCGGATGTCCTTGGGACCGGGAACAGACTCATCAGACCATCAAGGGACAGCTCCTGGAAGAATGTTACGAAGTACTGGAGGCGATCGACCATGAATCGCCGCAAGACCTCAAAGAGGAGTTGGGCGACCTCCTGCTCCACGTGCTCTTTCATTCCCAGATGGCGCGGGAGAAGGGAGCCTTCTCGTTCAGCGACGTTGCCGAAGGCCTCTGTGAAAAACTCATTCGGCGCCATCCCCACGTCTTCGGGGAAGCGAGCGGCAAGAACGCGGAGGAGGTCATCATCCACTGGGAGCAGAGCAAGCGGGAAGAAAAGCCGGAACGCAAGAGCATCTTCGACGGCATTCCTCGTGAGCTTCCAGCCCTCCTTCGCGCCCAAAAGTACCAGAGCAAGGCGGCTAAGCTCGGCCTCGACTGGAGCAATTCGGACGGGCCCAAGGAGAAGATCGCCGAAGAGCTTCTCGAAGTGACCGAAGCGGTGACGCAAGGAGATCCGAAGCGAATCGAAGAGGAGATCGGAGATCTCCTTTTCTCGGTCGTCAACTTGGCCCGCCATTTGCATGTTAATGCCGAGTGCGCGCTAAGCGGGGCTGCCGGGCGCTTTCGCTCCCGGGTCCAATTCATTGAGGAAGAACTGCGCAACCGTCCTCCCGGGAGTCCGCTCGAGCCCCCCGAATGGGAACTCCTTTGGGAAAGGAGCAAGAAACCTTCTTGAGAAAGGGGGATGAGAGAGCCCGAG
This sequence comes from Methylacidiphilaceae bacterium, assembly GCA_050179015.1. Lineage (GTDB taxonomy): Bacteria > Verrucomicrobiota > Verrucomicrobiia > Methylacidiphilales > Methylacidiphilaceae > Methylacidimicrobium. Next base: position 83,850 of record JBFXFN010000001.1, read on the forward strand.
CCATTCCCTCCCGACTTGCTTTCCTCCGGCCGCTCTCCGCTCTTTTCTCGGTATGGATGATGAAATAGATGATCCACGCGGTACACGATCCAACCAGCGTTCATCGACGCGCGATTGCGCTGGGCCGCCTGCTCGGATGGAGACGGAGCATTCTCCTGCGCATCCAAAACGACCCCATCGAGGTTCTCTCTTCCCCGGCGCCCCGTTCCAGGAAGAGGAGACCCCACGTCTTCCTCTCGGCGGGGATTCATGGAGACGAACCGGCGGGAGTGGAAGCCCTGCTCTCTTTCTTTGAGAAGGAACCCCACTGGGTCCGCGAATTTACCTTTACGGCGATTCCGCTGCTCAACCCTTGGGGGCTCCGCAACAACAGCCGCTTGAACGAGCAGGGCCTTGATCTCAATCGCTCCTTCCAACGAGCCGATCTTCCCCTGATTCGAGCCCTCCAGGAGCTCTATGCCCGCCGCAACCCCTTCCACTTGGCGCTCCTACTCCACGAGGACTACGATGCCTGCGGCGTCTACCTCTACGAGACAAGCCCGGGAGGCGAGGTTAGCTTTGGAGGAGAGATCCTGGCCCGGGTTGGTCCCTGGTGTCCGGTTGACCCTCGAGACCGGATCGAGGGGCGCAAGCATCGGAACGGGATCCTTGTGCGACGCCTGCGAAAGAAGTGGTTTGAAAAGATCGGCCTGCCCGAGGCGGCTTATCTCCACTTCGAAGGATGCAAACGGGTCTTGACGATCGAGACTCCTTCCGAGTTTGACATCGGGCTGCGCGTGAAAGCCCATATGGAAGCGATCGAAGCGGCCCTTTCCCTGCTCTCTGAGAGCAGGCAACCTGCCGCCGGTCCCGACAACCCACCGGCCTCCCGCCGAAAAACAGCCATTACTTTGCGCGTCTCTCTTCCTTCCAGCGCTCCTGCGCCGAATGGGGGAAATCGATCGGATCGATCTCATACCGCTTGACGAGGCTCTCAAAGAGCGAAAGCAGCCGTTCGTGAATCCGTTCGGTGAAGCAACGACGGTCTTGTCCAGGTAGAAAGACGAGCAGTTCCCCGAAGGATACAAAGACCCTCGGGGGCCTCCGCCAAGAACGGAGCTGGTAAAGCCGATCGGAGCCCACGACTACGGCGGGTAGGATAGGCACTTTCGCCATCTGGGCGAGGGCTGCAGCACTCGGGCTAAGCCGGGCACCGAGCAAGATCGAAGCCTTTCCATGGCGGATGCCGCGCTCGGGGAATAGGCCGACCATCCGGCCCTGCTTCAGCCGTTCGACAGCGGCCTTCGCGGCCCGCGGATCCTGGCGATTCCGGTCGACGGGGATCACGTTGAGCGCTCCCAGGATCTGCGATAGCACCAGGTCGTTGAAGAGCTTCCCATCCGCGACATAGTCGATCGGTCGGGGAGATTCCATCCCCAAGAGGATCGGGTCGAAATGGCTGATGTGGTTGCAGACCAAAAGGCAGCCGCCGCTCTTCGGGATTCGCTCCAATCCTTCGATCGAGATCCGGGCGCTTCTCCGCAAGACCCGCAGACAGATCGCCCCGCCGATCGCAAAAAACCGGTCGCGTCCCGCTTGGCTCAAGCACCCGTTCCTGTTCGCACTCTCTCTTCTATTGCTTGCGGAACCCGTTGCTGCGAGAGAGGGCCGGGAAAGAGGATTGTCCTCCCTTCCCGGGCGATCCGATTGCCTCTGCTCGACTTCCATCTTCCGGAGCCAAAAACTTTGCCTTGCCATCGAGATCCCGAACAGGAAAATCCGTTTTTCAGGCAAGGCTCCGCCACGATCGACTCACGGGACTCTCGATGCAATAAGTAAATAAAAGTGCAAGCCACCTCACCCGGATTCGGAAATCCGCCCGCCATTCTCTTCCTCTGCACTGGCAATTCCGCCCGCAGCGTTCTTGCCGAATTCCTCTTCCGTTCTCTTTGCGGCGACCGATTTCGAGTGGAAAGCGCCGGCTCCCGCCCCACCGGGCGGGTCAATCCCTACGCACTCTCCATCCTTCGGAAAGCTTACGGTATCGACGGGTCCTCGGCCCGAAGCAAACGGCTCGACGAGCTCCCTCGGGAGCGGTTCGATGCGGTGATCACCCTTTGCGACAGCGCGGCGGCCGAATGCCCCGTCTGGCCCTACCCCGCCGCCCGCGCTCACTGGCCGTTTCCCGATCCGGCGGCCGTCGAAGGAACGGACGAAGAGAAGGAAAAGGCATTTGGGGAGGTCGCCCGAGCCCTCGAGAACCGCTTTCGGAGGCTGCTCGCCCTTCCCATCGAGGGTTTCGATCGATGCCAGCTCGAAGGAGAGCTCCGCAAACTTGCCTTGTAGGCGGAAAGATTCCGAATAAGACGGGGTCCTTCGGCATGCGACTGCTTCAGACCTCTATGCTGCCGCGAATACCGGCGCCATGCCGCTCGTAAGCCAAAGGACACCCTTTCGCCGGCCGACACGCAGGCCGAACGCAAAGGCACCGGCCTTTGACATCAATCACTTCCGCGCTAAAGTCGCCCGTCCTCCGGCGGCCGTTTCTCCATGGTTCCTTTCGCAAAACGCGCAGGAGACCACTCGGGAGAGACGGTCGCTAAGAAACTTCCTGGCGCTCGGCCGGGTATCCGACCCCTTCATACCAGCGCTTGGTGCCCACGCAGAGGCGACAGACGGAAAGCATGACCGGCACCTCGACCAGCACCCCGACGACCGTAGCCAGCGCCGCGGGGGAAGTCGGACCAAAGAGCGTGATGGCAACGGCTACCGCAAGCTCGAAGAAGTTGCTCGCGCCGATCAGCGCCCCGGGGGATGCGACGTTGTGCGGCACTCGGGCCCAGCGCATCAGCAGATAGGTTAATCCGGAGTTGGCATAAACCTGAACCAGGATTGGAATGGCCAGAAGCCCCACGGCGATCCAGTTTGCGAAGATGTTCTCCGCCTGGAAGGCAAAGATCATCACGAGAGTCGCCAGAAGGGCAAGGGTCGTCACCGGCTTGAAGAGCGGGAGGAACGAGCTCTCGAACCAGGAGAGGCCCTTCAGCCGGATCGCGAGACTTCGGCTCATCCAACCCGCGGCCAGCGGAATCACGATGAAGGCCACGACGGAGGTGAGAAGCACCTCTTTCGGAACGGCGATGCCGCTCACCCCGACCAGCAGCATTACGATGGGTGCGAAGGCAAAGGTCATGATCAGGTCGTTGATCGCCACCTGCGCCAGGGTGTAAGCCGCATCCCCTTCGGTCAGGTAGCTCCAGACGAAGACCATCGCCGTGCAAGGAGCGGCAGCCAGGATGATCAGCCCGGCTAGGTAGTTACGGGCCGTGACCGGGTCGATCCAGTGGAGAGCAGAGGAAAAGAGTCCGACGACGAAAAGCGATCCGAACAGAGCCATGCTGAATGGCTTGATCAGCCAGTTGACAAAGAGGGTGACGGCGAGCCCTTTCGGCCGCCGGGCTACCCCGCGAAGCCCTCCGAAGTCGATCTTGAGCATCATGGGGAAGATCATCAACCAGATGAGCACCGCGATCGGGATGTTGACATGGCTCCGGCCAAACTCCATGCCGCTTAGGAGATGCGTTGCACTGGGAAGCAGCTTGCCGATTCCCACGCCTAGGAACATGCAAGCCACCACCCAAAGAGAGAGATATCGCTCGAAAAAGTCGAGCTGCTTGCTTGACCGGGTTTTCATAATCGGTTACTGAGCAATAAGAAGCAAATCATCGTCTGAATTCATTTCTATAATACTGGAATTATGAGATCGCGTCAAGCGGTCGAAGTGCTTGCGGCCCTCGGCCAGGAGACTCGGCTCGACGTCTTCCGGCTTCTCATTCAGGCCGGCCCAGGCGGTCTGCCGGCCGGGGAGATCGCCGTGCGCCTCAAGGTCCCGCTCGCCACGCTCTCCTTTCATCTCCAGCATTTGAAGCATGCCCGCCTCGTGCGCTCGCAGAAGAAGGGGAAGCTCGTCATCTATTCCGCGAATTTCACGAGCGTCGAGCAGCTGGTTGGCTATCTCCTCCACGACTGTTGCCGGCGGCCGAGCACCGGCCTCGAACGCTGCGCCGAAGCGGCGAGCAGATCGAAACCCGCCTCGAAATCGACTTCTTAACCGCCCGATTCGGGACCGAAAAACGCCCGCTACGGGGCAAAGGAGACCGGGCAGGCCAGAGCCTCGGGGAGCCGCTCCAGGTACTCGTTTCGCCGGATGTCGACTGCGCCCATCTGGCGCGTGGTCGGCGTGGCCACCTGGGTATCAAAGAGTTGGAATCCACGCTCCCTAAGACGATTCATGGTGAAGACCAGGGCCGCTTTCGAGGCATCGGGCACGAGATGAAACATCGACTCACCCGCGAAAAAGCCCCCGATCGCGACTCCGTAGAGACCTCCGACAAGCTCTCCGTCCCGCCATACCTCGACACTGTGCGCATAGCCCTGGCGATAGAGTTCGCAGTACGCCTTGATGAACCGCGGGCTGATCCATGTATGCTCGCGACCGATCGCCGGGCGGGCGCAGCCGCGAATCACCTCGGGAAAGGCCCTGTCGACCGTGTAGGCGAATGTCCCCTGTCGAAGCTTCTGCGACAGCCTCCGGGGGACATGGAAACAATCCATGTCGAAAATTGCCCTCGGATCCGGCGACCACCAAGTCAGCGGCCGATCCGTCCATGGAAAAATACCCGAACGGTACCCGGCGAGCAGGCGGTTTACGGAGAGATCGCCGCCCACGGCCACCAGCCCATCGGGATCGGCGCGGGAGACATCGGGAAAATGGACGCGAAAGAGATTTAGGATGATCGCAGCCACGGCGGTATTTTAAAAAAAAGTTTCGTATGCAAAACAACTCTTAATTTCATCACTTCGCAAGCTCACTCTCGCCTAGCAGAGCCAGGCGCAGTGCGTTGAGGGCGGTCTGAGAGGCGAGCCGCTTCACCATGCTCCGATCCGCCGGAAAGGTTTTCCGGAAGGAGATCGTCTTCTCTTTGGTCGCCAGGCCGAACCAGACCAGGCCCACCGGCTTGTCGGGAGTTCCTCCCGAGGGTCCGGCGATCCCGGTCACGGAAACGGCCAGATCCGCCCCGCTGCGCCGCAAGGCGCCGCGCGCCATCGCCTCGGCTGTTTCCGCGCTTACCGCCCCATGTTCGGCGAGCAGCTTCGGATCGACGTCGAGCTCCCGCACCTTCGCCTCGTTCGCATAAGCAATCCAGCCGAAGGTGAAAGCGGCCGAGCTTCCCGGTACGTCGGTCAGTCGATGGCCGACGAGCCCACCCGTGCAGGATTCCGCGGTAGCCATGGTTTTCCCTAGCCGGATCGCCAGTTCTACGACCGTCGCCTCCAAAGTGGCCCCGTTTTCTCCAAAGAGGGCGGTGCCGAGCCGATCCCGGACCAGGGCCTCCGCTTGTTCCAGGATGGAGGGATCCGGGCTTCCGACCCGAAGCTCCACCTCCCCCAACCGGTCGCAATAGCCGATCTCCTTGAGGCCCAAAGCGCGAAGCTCTTCCTCCAGACGCTTCTGCACCTCCCACTCCGTCAAGCCGACGATCCACCAGGATCGCCAGAGAAATTTTTGTCCCTCGGCTCGGGCGCGAAGCCAGGGCACGACCGCCGTGCGCCACATCGGGACAAGCTCCCGGGGGGGGCCGGGAAGCAGAAACATCGCCAGCCTGCCTTTCTGGATAAAAAGGCCCGGCGCGGTTCCCGCAGAGTTCCACAAGACCTCAGCCCCTCGGGGAACCATCGCCTCCCGCCGAATCCCATCGGGGACCGTCCGAATCCCCTTGGCGGCGCAAAAGGCGCTGATCCGGGAAAAGACGGCTTCCTGAAATTCCAATGCCCGGCCGATCGCCTCCGCGGCGGCCTCCCGAGTATTGTCGTCGGAGGTGGGTCCCAGGCCGCCCGTGACGATCACAAGATCCGAGCGAAAGAGAGCGTCTTCCAGGATGCGCCGGACGGACGCTCCGTCGGGCACCACCGTCTGCCGCTCGAGCCGCAGCCCCAAGGAACGAAGCTCCCTTCCGACGAAGGCGAGGTGCGCCTCCGTCACCTCGCCCAAAAGGAGCTCGGTGCCGGTGCTCACCAGTTCCACAGTCATCGGCCGCTCCTCGCCATCCCGGATCGCAAACGCTCAGGGCTTCTTCTTCTCACTCTTTGGCGACAGCGCGGGAAGGGGCTGTCCCCCAAGAAGCGAGACCTTGATACAGGTCTTCTCTCCCAAGGCACCACAGCAATTCTTGAACTTCTTGCTGGGATCGAGCGGACAGGGATCGTTTCGGCCCATCTTGGGACCGGTCCGACTGATCGGCATGATCGGCTGCTCGTGGTGAGCCCGCTCCGCCTCCTGCCCTACGGTCTTCGTTTCGGGAGCGGTCGGCCCCGCGCCATTTTCTAGTTCGGGTCGCACCAGCTGCTGCGGCAGGGAAGAGAGGAAGCGCTCAAAGGCGAGAACGCTCGACGCCGACCGGAAGAGGTTTTGCGCGATTTCCCGCTTGATCCTTTCCATCAAATCTTGAAAGAGCGCATAGGCCTCCTGCTTGTACTCGATCAGCGGATCCTTCTGTCCGTAGGCGCGCAGCCCGATCCCGCCCCGTAGCCCGTCCATTGCGTAGAGATGCTCCTGCCAGAGCCGGTCGATCGCCGAGAGCGCGGTGAGCCGCTCAAGCTCTTGGAGCGATGCCGGCTCTTCGTACTTAACCTTCAGCTCATAGGCCTGCCGGACGCGCTCGATGATCTTCTTCCCGGCCGCCTCGGGATCGCCGTCGCCCAGATCTTCCTTGCGCATGCCCACCGGGAAAGTGGCGTTCGCCCAGCCGAGCAGGCCATCGACATCGCCCTCCCCGCCTTGCAACCGAGCCCGTGCTTCTTCCCGGACGACCTCGTCGAGGACATCGAAGAGCTCCTTTCGCGGATCCTCGGCCTCCAGGATTTGATCGCGAAAGCTGTAGATCACCTCGCGCTGCAGGTTCATCACGTCGTCGTACTGGAGAGTGTGCTTCCGGATGCCGTAATTGCGCTGCTCGACCCGCTTTTGCGCAGTGGCCACCGCCTTCGTAAGCCAGGGGTGCTCCAGCTCCTCGTCCTCCTTCATTCCCAAGCGGGTCAGCAGGCCCGCAATGCGGCGAGAGTCCCCGAAATTGCGCATGAGGTCGTCTTCCAGGGAAATGAAGAACTTCGAGTTGCCCGGGTCTCCCTGCCGGGCGCAACGTCCCCGCAGCTGGAGATCGATTCGCCGCGCCTCGTGGCGCTCCGTTCCAAGAACAAAAAGCCCTCCAAGATCGCCGACTCCCTCCCCAAGCTTGATGTCGGTGCCTCTTCCCGCCATGTTCGTAGCGATCGTCACGGTCCCTCGTAAACCCGCCCGGGCGACGATCTCCGCCTCCTGCTGGTGGTACTTCGCATTGAGCACGCTATGGGGAATCCCCTCCCGCTTGAGCATCCGGCTCAAGAGCTCGGAGGACTCGACCGAGATCGTTCCCACCAGGACCGGCTCTCCTTTCCCATGAAGCTCCCGGATCTTCTCCACGATGGCGTGGTATTTGGCCCGTCTCGTCTTGAAGATGCTGTCGTCCATGTCGTGCCGAACGCAGGGCCGGTTCGTCGGTATAGCCACCACATCGAGACGATAGATATCGTGGAGCTCGTTGGCTTCCGTCGCCGCCGTTCCCGTCATGCCGGCAAGCTTCGCGTAGAGTCGAAAGTAATTTTGAATCGTGATCGTCGCGAGCGTCTGGGTCTCCCGGTCGATCTGCACCCCCTCCTTCGCCTCGATCGCCTGGTGGAGACCATCGCTCCAGCGGCGGCCGGGCATGAGCCTCCCGGTATACTCGTCGACGATGACTACTTTATTGTCCTGAACCACATAATGGACATCCTTCTCGTAAAGGCAGTACCCACGCAGGAGCTGCGCAATCGTGTGAATCCGCTCGCTCGCGTCTTCGTAGCGCTTCTGGGCTTCCTGTCGTTTCTTTTCCTTCTCCTCCGCGCTCAGCGCCGTATCCTTCCCGATCGCGTCGAAGAGCACCGCGAGGTCAGGAGGAGCGAAATAATCGGGATCATCGGGGCTCAGGAACTTCCGCCCGCGCTCGCTCAAGTCGGCCTCGTGGTTCTTTTCGTCGATCGCAAAGAAGAGCTCTTCCTTGATCTGATAGAGCTCGATGCGGCGAGAATCCTGGTAGAGCGCAAGTTCGGCATCCTCCATCATCCGGCGGGCCTCCCCCTCTTCCAAGATCTTGAGGAGCTGCTTATTACGCGGCATCCCGAGCTTGATCTTGAAGAGAATCCGGCCGATCTCCTCCCGCGGCCTCCCCTCGGCCAGAGCCTTTTGCGCCACCTCGGCCAGCCGGGCACACTCGATCATCTGCTGCTGCACCAGCCGGGCCACCGGGCCCCGGTATCGCTCATACTCTCCGGTCGAGGCGACCGTGGCCGGACCCGAGATGATCAGCGGCGTCCGTGCTTCGTCGATCAGGATGCTGTCGACCTCGTCGATGATGGCATAGGCGTGTCCCCGCTGGACCTTCTCCTCCCGGCTCGTCACGACACTGTTGTCGCGCAGGTAGTCGAATCCAAACTCGCTGTTGGTCCCGTAGACGATGTCGCAGGCGTACTGCCGCCGCCTCTCCTCGAAAGACTGTCCCTGCTGCAGGCAGCCCACCGTCAGACCTAAGAAGCGGTAGATCTCGCCCATCCACTCGCTGTCCCGAGCCGCCAAATAATCGTTGACCGTCACCACGTGCACGCCCTTTCCTGTCAGGGCGTTTAAATAGACGGGAAGGGTCGCAACCAGGGTTTTGCCCTCGCCCGTCGCCATCTCCGCGATTTTTCCCTGGTGGAGAACGATGCCGCCGACCAGCTGCACGTCGAAGGGGATCATCTCCCAGGTGAGGGAATGCCCTCGTACTTGGACGATCTTCCGCGCCTCCGTGAAACGGCGGCAGGCATTCTTCACGACCGCGAACGCTTCCGGCAGCAACTGATCGAGCGTCGCCCCGGAAGCCACCCTCTTCCGGAATTCGACCGTCTTCTGTTGAAGCTCCTCGTCGGAAAGAGCGCGCATCTGCTCCTCGAAACGATTGATTTCCGCCACCCGCGGCCAGATCCGCGCCACCTCCCGCCGGTTCTTCGAACCGAAGAGCATCTCCAAGATCTTCTTGAACATCATAAAAACTCTATGCAAAGGAGCGGTCTCACACAAGGAGCGAGCTTCTGCTCCCGTCTTCCGGACTCCCCTAATCTATTCTATGCGATGAATCCCGAGGCTACCGGGCCACGACCTCGACGCTCTGCGTCCGCTGGAAGAGGATGGGCCCCCTCTGCTCCACCAGCGTAATCGTCAGGACCACCTTTGCGCCCGGGCCGATCCGCGCAAGCTGACGCGGAACTTCCCCCAGGTCGGAGACCGGAGAGTTCCCAATGGCTGCCAGGATCATCCCGGCCTGGATCCCGGCGGCGGCGGCCGGGCTTCCGCGTTCCACCGAGCCGATCAACAGACCGCTGCCCGGAGCGACTCGAAACGACGCGGCAAGATCCTCGGTTAGCTCCTGGACGACGATGCCGAACCGTTTTTCCAGAAGGTCCGCGAGAGTCGCCGGCGCCGCCTTCCCTCCTTGCCTCGAGCTCTCTCTCGCCTTCTGATACCAAGCAAGAACTCGGTCCCCGGGAATGGCGAACCCGATTCCTTCGATCGCTTCTCCGCTGAACTTGGCCGAGCTCAGCCCGACGAAGGCGCCCGTAAGGTCGACCAGAGGCCCTCCACTGTTGCCGGGGTTGATGGCCGCATCGGTCTGCAGAAGCCCATCGATTTGGCCCTCCTCCGTCTGGATGATCCTTCCCTTGGCGCTCAAGATACCCTTGGAGACGCTGTTCTGATAGCCGACCGGATTCCCCAGAACGATCACGGTCTGGCCCAAGAGATTGGGAGAGAGCCGGTGGATGTCAAACGAGGGGAGCGCCTTGAACGCATCCACCTTGAGAAGGGCCAGATCCTGGACCGGGTCCTCGAAGAGGACCTTGGCCTGAAAATCGCTCCCCTGGGAGAGGCTTACCTTCACGGCGCGGTTGACAGCCCGTTCCACCACATGAGCGCAGGTGATCACGAAGCCTTCCGGCGCCACGACCACTCCCGATCCCAAGCTCCGCACCCGTTCCGAATAGGCATAGTACCGACCGAAGAAGAGTTCGAAGGGGTCCCGCACCTGACGCCTCACGACCCGTTCGGCATTGATGTTTGCCACGGCGGGGAGCACTCTCTGGACAACTTGGACGGCCGGCTCGTCGGCCGGAGTCTCGGCTCTACCGCAGGCCGCACAGAGCAACCAGAGAAAAACGAGCCTGCCCAAGCCCTTCCTCGACGCGATCCATCTCATCGGTCCAATCCTTTTCTTTCTCGACTCATTCCCCCCAAACGAGGCTCGCCCCGGATCATGAAGACGCCCAGGAAGCAGATGCCCGTCGCAACTCCGGGCCAAGACGTTCGGCTAGGCGAAGCCGATCGGCCACGACTCCGCGATCCAGAAGCTCTTCCACCCTCTCCAGCGCCTCCGGCAAACAGGCGATCTGCCCTCCGGCGATCAACCCAATGGCTGCGTTCGCCGCCACCAGCGCCCGAACCAGCCCCTTCTCCCGTCCCGAGAAGACCGCCCGCAACCGATCCGCGCTCTCCCGGGCGGAAACGACCAGCGCCTCCTCCAAGCGAGCGCCCGCATATCCCCGCCGCCGCGCGAACTCTTCCAGGACCTCCTTGGCCTGCGGAAGATCGAGGCCGCGGATCTCCGCCTCCCCTTCCACGCCGATCTCGCCGAGAGCGCGCCCGCTTGCATCTGTCCCGAATATCACCACAGGCCTCCGGCAGCCGCCGAGCGGGAGAGCCTCCTCGAAGAGAGCCAGATGCCGCCGATGAAAAACCCCGACGATCTGCACCGAGGGGCGAGCCGGGTTGAGCAACGGACCGAGCAGATGAAAAATGGTTCTCCTCCCCTGCGCCGCCAACTTCTTTCGCAGGGCGGCGAGGGCCGCAAAGGCCGGGTGATAATCTGGAGCATGGAGATAGGCCATCCCCAACTCCCGGAGCGAGCGCTCCGCCGCCTCCGGCGAAAGCCGACTGGGAATACCCAGCGCCTCTAAGACATCCGCGCTTCCCGAAATCTTGCTCACCCCCCGGTTGCCATGCTTCGCCACCGGGATGCCCGCGGCGGCGAGCACGAACATGGTCGCGGTCGAGATGTTACAGAGGTTGAGCCCCCCTCCGCCGGTCCCGCAACAGTCGAGCAGGGCTTTCTCCTCCCAGCAGCCGCGAAAGCCCACGGGCACCGCGCGAGCCCGGAAGGCGTCCGCGAAGAAGGCTGCCTCTCGGCCCGTGGTCCCGCGCTCCTCGAGATCGACCAGAAAGGCGATCTTCCCTTCCTCCGAAACTCCACCATCCAGCAGGAGGCAGACCGCTCGCTCGACCTCCTCCCTTGCAAGCTCCCGGCCGAAAAGGCTTCCCAGTTCCGACGCCTTCATGAGCCGCCTTGCGCGGCGAGAGGGCGACCGCTTTCCGCCACCTTTCGGAACGCCGAGAACCAGCCGAGGCCGTCGTTCGGACCCGGAGCCGCCTCAGGATGATACTGGACCGAGAAGATCGGAAGCTCCTCGTGGGCCAGAGCTTCGCAGGTGCCGTCGTTGAGGCTCACCTCCTGCACACGCACTCCGGGAGGCAGCGACTCCGGATCGACAGCGTAACCATGGTTTTGTGAGGTAATCCGCACCTTCCGTGTCATGAGGTCGACCACCGGGTGGTTGACCCCGCGATGGCCGAACTTTAGCTTAAAGGTTCTCCCTCCGAGCGCCAGAGCAAGGAGCTGGTGACCGAGGCAGATCCCAAAGATCGGCTTCTTCTCCGCGAGCACCCGCACCGTCCGATGGAGCGAGCCGAGGTTCGCGGGATCCCCGGGACCGTTGGAGAGAAAGACCGCGTCCACCCCGGAATCCAGGATCTGCTCGGGCGGCGTCCGTGCCGGCATCACGCGCACCGCGAAGCCCGCCTGGCGGAGCAGCCGCAAAGTCGCATACTTGATCCCGAAATCGAAGGCCGCCAACCGGAGCTGCGATCCACCCTTCTCCCTGGCCCGGCATCCTTCCTCCTTCTGCCAGGGATCTTCCGCCGCCCGCCCGTTCTCCCAAACGTAGGGCGCGGAACAGCTCACCTCCCTCACGAAATCGCGCTCGCCGTAGCTCCATCGCCGCGCCATCGCCACCGCCTCCGCGATCTCGATCGGCTCGGTCGAGAGGACTCCGCGGCAGACACCCTGCCGGCGCAGGCGGAGGGTGAGCCGCCGGGTGTCGATGCCGTCGGCGGCGACCACTCCCGCCCCGATTAGGTATTCTCGAAGGGTGCCCGTCGCCCGCCAACCGCTGACCCGCTCCGAAAGTTCCCGCATCAAGAAGCCGGTCACCTGCACCCGGGAGGACTGTTCGTCGAACGGGTTCACTCCGTAGTTGCCGATCTCCGGAAAGGTCATCGCGACAAGCTGGCCCCGATAAGAGGGATCCGTCAGAACTTCTTGATAGCCGGACATCGCGGTATTGAAGCAGACCTCGCCCACGACGGTTCCTTGGCTCCCCACCGACCTCCCGGGAAAGACCTCTCCGTCTTCCAGGATCAGGAGAGCCTCCTCCCTTTTTACAGCCGCCATACGATCTTTCCTCCCACCATCGTGAGCAGAGCCCTCCCCTGCACCTCCCATCCCGCAAACGGGGTGTTTCGACCGCGGGAGAGGAAAGCCTGCGGATTCACGATCCATTTTAAATCAGGATCGATCACGACCAGATCGGCCGGGGACCCAGCCGCGATGCTACCCCCCGGAAGGCCCAGAACACGAGCGGGAACCGTGCTCAACCGGGCGATGAGTGCTGTCCAGTCGAGCAGCTTGGTCTTCACGAGGGTCTCCACAGCCACTGCCAGCGTCGTCTCCAGCCCGACGACTCCGAAAGGAGCCCGATCAAACTCCACCTCCTTCTCGAAGGAGCAGTGCGGGGCATGGTCGCTTGCGATCAGATCGATCGTGCCGTCGACGATCCCTTCCCGCAGCGCATCCCGGTCCGCCTCGGAGCCGAGCGGCGGGTTCATCTTGAAATTGGCATCGTAGTCGACTAGCGCCTCATCGGTAAGCGCCAGATGGTGGGGGGTCACTTCCGCCGAAACAGAGACTCCTCGGCTCTTTGCTTCCCGGATGAGCCGCACCGACTTGGCGCTCGAAAGATGCTGGCAATGGAGCCGAGCGCCGGTCTGCTCCGCCAGCAGAATGTCTCGGCTCACGATGAGCTCTTCGGCCATGCTCGGCCAACCGCGCAGCCCCAGGACCGCGCTCCAGTAGCCTTCGTGCATCGCCCCTCCCCCCGAAAGATTCTTCTCCTCGCAGTGCTCCAGGATCGGAAGCCCGAGCATGGCCGCATACTCCATGACACGGCGCATGAGGCCCGCGTCTTGAATGCAGCTCCCGTCATCGGTCAACGCCACCACACCGGCTGACCGCAGAGAGCCGAGCGGTGCAAGCTTCTCCCCCTTCCTCCCCTCCGAGAGGCAGCCGGTCGGATAGACTCGGACAACCCCCTGCTCCCGCGCCCGCTCCCGGATCCAGCCGATCGTATTCGGCTGGTCGGCCGGCGGCCAGGTATTCGGCATCGCCACCACGGCTGTAAACCCTCCGGCCGCTGCGGCACGCGTCGCCGAGGCGATCGTCTCCTTTTGAGGCTCTCCCGGCTCCCGCAAATGAACATGGACATCGATCAGGCCCGGGGCCACGATCCGCCCGGAGGCATCGATCCGCTCCCAGCTCGTCTCCGCGGGAAGAGATGCGGGCTCGACGATCCGCCCGCCGGCGACAAAGAGATCGGCGACCTCGTCCCGGCCGCAGCTGGGATCAAGGATGCGCCCACCGGAAATACGATAGCAGCCGCTCACACCCCTTCCCTATCCCGCCGATGGAACCGAGCCAACTCCGTAAAGAGGGCCATCCGCACGGCGACCCCGCTGTTCACCTGGTCTAAGATGACCGAACTCGGACCGTCGGCAAGCTCGCTCTCGATCTCGACGCCCCGCTCGACCGGCCCCGGATGCATGAGCAGGATCTCGGGCGGACAGCGGCGCAAACGGGCGGCACTCAGTCCATACAAGGAAGAATACTCTCCGAGGGAGGGGAACATCCCTTCCCGCTGCCGCTCATGCTGGATGCGGAGCAAGATCATCACCTGCGCCCAGGGGAGGACCGGATCGAGATCGTTGCTCAGCCTGACCCCGAACTGCCCAAAGACCTCCGGAAGCAGAGTCCGGGGTCCGACCAGGGTCACCTCCGCGCCGAGCTTGCGCAAGGCCCAGATGTTGGATCGGGCCACGCGGCTATGGAGGATGTCTCCGACGATCGCGACCCGGACCCCGTCGATCCTCCCCAGGCGGCGGCGGATCGTGAGAAGGTCCAACAACCCCTGAGTGGGATGCTCGTGCGCGCCGTCACCGGCGTTGATCACCGATGCCTCGACCCGGTCTGCCAGGAAATGCGCGGCACCCGCAGCCGAATGGCGGAGGACCAGGAAATCCGCCCCCATCGCTTCCAGGTTCCGCGCCGTGTCCTTGAGACTCTCTCCCTTCCGGATCGAACTCGACTCCTGGTCGATCTCGAGGACGTTTGCACCCAGCCGCTTGGCCGCAAGCTCAAAAGAGACGCGCGTCCGGGTGCTCGGCTCGATGAAAAGATTGACCACAGTGAGGTTCCGCAGCGAAAGCAGCTCCCGGCCGCTCTCCAAGCGCCGAGTCACCTCGTCGGCGGCATCGAGCAGGAGGAGAATCTCCTCCTTCTCCAGCTCTCGCAGGCCAAGGAGATGGCGCCGCCTCCACCGGCTCTCGTTCGGGGGCTGCGGTTCACTTCTCGCGTTTTCGGACGCCATAGCCGAAGGAAAATGGCAAATGGAGCTCCTTCCGTCGAGCGTCTTGCTCCGTTTCCCTTATCTTACCGTCTCCGCACAGTCCTGGCAGACGAGGGCGGGTGATTTTCGGATTGCCATCCGACGCGGGATACTCTAAAAAACATTGTCTTAGAGAAGGAGCAGTGGTCACGATTTCCGGTCCCGCTTACGTCGTCGGCGACAACATCGATACCGACCAGATCATTCCGGCCCAATATCTCATGTTGGTGCCCACGGTGCCCGAGGAGCTTCGCAAGCTCGGCTCTCACGCCTTTTCCGGATTACCCGATGATCTCTACCCGAATCGCTTCGTCGCGCCGGGGGAAGAGACGGCCCGCTACCCCATTGTCATCGCCGGCCGGAACTTCGGCTGCGGCTCTTCCCGCGAGCATGCTCCGATCGCGCTGGCGTCCGCGGGCTGCCGGATCGTGGTAGCCGAAAGCTACGCCCGGATCTTTTTCCGCAATTCGGTTTCGACCGGGGCCCTCTACCCGTATGAATGCGCCGAACGACTCTGCGAGCGGATCCAAACCGGAGACCTGGTCGAAATCGACCTCAAGGAGGAATCCCTCTCCATGGGCGGAGTCCTTTATCGCCTCAAGCCCCTGGGAGAGGCCCGGCCCGTGGTCGAGGCGGGGGGGCTTTTCCAGTACGCCCGCAAGACCGGCATGGTTGCGAGCAGATAGGAATTCCTTCCCAAGCTCCCTCTTTCTCCATGAATAGCTATCGCATCGCCGTCCTCGCCGGAGACGGCATCGGTCCTGAAATCATGGCGGCCACGCTACCGATCCTGCGGACCGCCGCCCACAAGTTCGGCTTCCGCCTCAACTTCGAGGAAGCCCTCGTCGGAGGTGCCGCGATCGATGCCGCCGGCAAGGCCCTCCCCGAGGAGACCCTGGAACTCTGTCGCAACTCCCAAGCGATCCTCTTCGGCGCGGTGGGTGGGCCCCAGTGGGAAGCCCTCCCTTCGGAAAAGCAGCCCGAGCGGGCGGCCCTCCTGCCTCTCCGCCGCACCTTCGGCCTCTACGCCAACCTCCGTCCGATCTTTTGTTACCCGGAGCTTCTGAACGCCTCGCCGCTCAAGAGCGAGATCGCGCGAGGCGTCGACCTGCTCATCGTCCGGGAACTGACCGGGGGTCTCTATTTCGGCCAGCCGAAGGGAACCGTGATGACCGACCGGGGAGAGCGGGCGATCGACACGCTGGTCTACGAGACCGCCGAGATCGAACGGGTCGCCCGGACCGCGTTCGAGGCGGCCCGAGGCAGAAAGAAGTTCGTCACCCTCGTCGACAAGGCCAATGTGCTCGAGTCAAGCCTCCTCTGGAGAAAGACCGTCCGCCGGATCGCCTCCGGTTACACCGACGTCCAGTTGGGATTCCTCTATGTCGACAATGCGGCCATGCAGTTGATGCGCAGTCCGAGACAGTTCGACGTGCTCCTCTGCGAAAACCTCTTCGGTGACATCCTAAGCGATGAGGCCGCCGCCATCTGTGGATCCCTGGGGATGCTCCCAAGCGCTTCCTTGGGGAAAGCCCGGTTCGGCCTCTACGAACCGGCCGGAGGCTCCGCCCCCGACATTGCGGGAAAGGGAATTGCCAACCCCAGCGCCGAGATCCTCTGCGGCGCCCTCCTCCTCCGTTACAGCCTCGGCGAGGAAAAGGCCGCCCTCGCGATCGAAAGCGCCTTTCGCGCCGCTCTCAGCGACGGTTTTCGCACGCCCGATATTGCCGACGATGGAGGAAAGACCGTGGGAACGGAAGCTTTTGCCCAGGCGATCCTCGACCGGCTCGAGAACCCATGAAGGCGCTCACCGCGCCTTCGACCGGGGGTTTCCCCTTTGCATGAGGCCGCTTTCCTTGTCAAATGGAGGGCCATGAACTCCGTCGATCTAAGCGAGCCTCTCCCGATCAGCACCGAGGATCCGATCAACGCGCGAATCCTCTCCGTCTCCGAGGACAAGCTGGCGGGCTTTCAAGAAGAACCTTTCGGCGAGATCGCCCGGCTCTCCGGCCTCTCGATCGAGACCGTCACGGCGCGCATCCGGGCGATGCTGGAGGGCGGGACGATCCGGAGAATCCGCCAGACCCTGCTGGCCAACGACTTGGCCCCTGGAGCCCTGATCGCTTGGGAGATCCCCGAAGAGAAGCTCGGACCCGCCTTCGACTTTCTCGTGGCCGAAGATCCCTTCAGCGGCCACGTCGTCGTCCGCTCGACCGATTCCGCCAGTGCCGGCTCCTCTTTTCGCCTCTGGAGCACCCTGAAAGTCCCCCAAGGCTTCTCCCTCGAAGCCCACTGCCGGTACCTGGCCGCCGAGATCGGCGCCCTTCGCCACCGGATTCTCCGCGCCAAGGGCATCTTCACGCTCGGCGTCGGCCATGTCCGTCGGAGAACGCTTGAGATCGGCTCCCTGAGCCCATCCCGGGCTCAGATGCACGCGGTGGAGGTGCGCTCGCTTTCGGAGGAGCAGTGGAAGGTCCTCGGCGCCCTCAAGGAGGAGCTGGAGCCGGAAGAGGTGGCACCGGGCCTCTGGGAAAACCGCGCCCGATCGATCGGCCTCAGCCCGCAGGCGTTCACCCGGGTCGCAAGAGAGCTCGAGGACATGGGAATTCTCGGCCGCTTCTCGACCTTCCTCGAGCATGTGAAGCCCCTCT
The DNA here is from genome assembly GCA_050179015.1 of Methylacidiphilaceae bacterium. Lineage (GTDB taxonomy): Bacteria > Verrucomicrobiota > Verrucomicrobiia > Methylacidiphilales > Methylacidiphilaceae > Methylacidimicrobium. The sequence continues at coordinate 101,414 of JBFXFN010000001.1, forward strand.
CCACGGGAGAGCGGGTCACCCGGTTCAACGGTCTCTTCCACTGGGCGGTCCCGCAGGGACGAGAAGAGGAAGCGGGAGAAGAGATCGGGCGTTTCGAGATCCTCACCCACTGCTACTGGCGGGAAGCGGGCCCCGAGTTCGGCAACGTCAACCTGATGGCGGTGGCGCACGGGCGGGAAAAGGATCGGCTGCTGCTCCACAAGGCGGCTATGGACGAACACCTGCGCGCAATCGGGATCCCCATCCTCTACTCGAATATCTTTTGGGGAGGGCGCAGCGAAATCAAACCGTCGGAAATCTTGCCGGAGGCTTACCGGAAATGGAGCCGCACAAGGGGAATCGACTGGCAGACGATGCGCATCGGCTCTTCCTGAGGCGCCTTTGGCCCGCCTCCGCCAAACTGGCCCATCGCCTGCAGGAGCAGTGGAACGAGCTTCACCTGGAGCTCGGGCCGCTGCGGGCCACGTTTCGCTCTTACTCCTTGGCGAAGCTGCGCGCCGACCTGAGTGCGGCGCTCAACGTCTCACTTCTCTCCTTCCCGCAGGGAATGGCCTATGCTCTGATCGCGGGGCTTCCCGTCCAGTACGGGATCTACGCCTGCGCGGTCGCCTCGATCGTCGGTCCCCTCTTCCAGAGCTCCCGCTACGTCGTGCTCGGCCCCACGAATGCTACCGCGGTGCTCGTCTTCAGCTCCTACATGAGCATCTCGGGGAAGATCGACAAGGTTCCCTCCTTGAGCTTCCTTTTGCTCCTGATTGGGCTCGCCCTCCTGGTCGGAGCCGTCTTTCGCGCCGCGGCACTCACCCAGTATGTTTCCCGAACCGTCGTGATCGGCTACATCACGGGTGCGGCCTTCCTGATCATCGCCAATCAGGTGCACCACATGCTCGGCGTCTCGATTCCGGAGGTCTCGACCTTTTTCGACATCATAAACCAGACGATCCGCCACGCGGGCCAGGCCCAGTGGCCTCCGGTCGCCTTGAGCCTCCTCTCCTTCCTAGTCTGGTGGTGGCTCAAGACCGTCTTTCCCAAGCTTCCCGCCGTGGCCATCGCCCTTCTCGTCGTCTCCCTCCTGGCTCTTCCGCTCCGTCTTCTCCACCTCCCGATCCACTATCTTGAGCCCATTCCCTTCGGCTTCTGGCCCGTGACCCTGCCCTCCTTTCACTGGCACTGGTTCTCGCAGCTCGCCAGCGCCTCCTTGGCGCTCGCCTTCTTTGCCGCGATCGAAGGGGCGAGCATCGGCAAATCACTCGCCAGCCGCTCCGGCGAGCCAATCGACCCAAACCGGGAGATGTTCGCCCAGGGCGCGGCCAACGTGGCCTGCGCGTTCCTGGGCGGGATGCCCGTTTCCGGCTCCCTTACCCGATCCGCCCTCAACTGGATCAGCAAGCCCGCCACCGTCCTCGCCAACCTCTGGAGTGGCCTACTCCTGGCAGCCGGTCTCCTTCTGGCCGGTCCGCTCCTCGCCTACATCCCCATGCCCGCGCTCGCCACCCTGGTGGTGCTCACGGGGTTCTCCCTCATCAACTGGCGGGATATCCGCATCGCGCTGGAAACGACTCGCGCCGACGGAATCGTTTTCCTGGTCACCTTCCTGAGCGCCCTCCTTACCCCCCTCGACTTCGCCATCGGCCTGGGCATCGGCGTCTCGGTTCTCCTCTTCCTCAAGGAAGTTGGCCGGCCTACCCTGATCGAGTATACCTACGACGAAGAAGAGGGATTGCGGGAAAAGGGTCGGACCGAGGAGAGAATCCTTCCGGAGATCTGCATCATCCACGTCGAGGGCGAACTCTTCTTCGGCGTAGCCGATCTCTTTCGAGAGCAGATCCGCCGGATCTGCCTCGATCCCTCCCTCCGCGTCGTCATCCTCCGGATGCGCAACGCCCACCATCTCGACGCGACCTGTGCGCTCGCCATCGACGATCTCGCCCGGATGATGCACGAGAGCGGCCGCCATCTGCTCATCAGCGGGGCCACCCGGCCGATCATCCGGGTGCTCCGAACCTCAGGCGTGATCGGTACGATCGGACGGGAAAATGTCTTTCCTCTCTTCGGCGTCCATCCCAACCTCTCCACCCGCAACGCCCTTCTGCGCGCCCAGCAGCTCCTCGGCAAGAAGGAGAGCGAAGTCCGCATCTTCTTCGAAAGAGTTCAGCCTAAGACCAAGGCTGCGGAAACAGGGACGGAAGGGGATGGGTAACCAACTGACCATCGTCCGGTCATCCGCACACCAACTCGCAGGTGGAGAAGAAAGAGCCCGCAGAACCCCTGGCGAGCCGTCCGCGCCAGCCAGCGTCCCGTGGTTTGTCAGGAAGCACTGTCTTCATCCGGGGGGCATTTCATCCGCGCCTTCGCAGAAACACGCCTGCGCTCTACATTTCTCAGCTTCAGCAGCCCCTAAAGAAAACCGCGAATGCCCTTCTTCTATCCTGACTTAGGGCCGAGGAACTCGAAACAATCCGCCCTGATCATAATGCATTTTTTCTTCACCGCATCCGACAATGGCGGAATAAAAAAGTATTTGTCGGATTTGTAGGCAATCCTTATTTTTACCAAAGTCGGCGCTTTTCGCTTTCCCTCTTGGGAAAGCGTGCTTTCGCCTTTTAACTCAACTTTCTGACAATACTCATCGGGCATTATCTCGATATCATCTCCGCACTTCCATATCGCTATGTACCCCTCTGGTTTAAATCCACCGAGCTGCTGGGGGATCCGATCAATAATGTCTGTCCACACCTCCCCTGCTATTGGCAGAAATAACCCACCAACGATTACGATCAAAAGCCATATTCCCCACTTACGTCCTTCCGGGACCGCTATTCGCGTGAGAGCATTTCCCAATAGAAGCGGGAACATTAATCCAAACAGTAGAATCCACGTTCCCACTCGAATCCAGTATTGAACTTCCCCGTGCAGATAATGATCATAATACGCAACATGACCAGTAAGCCAAGCTAACGGTAACACCATTAAACCAGCCGGTATCCCTAAGCTTCCAGCGATAGATAATCCCTCTGCGCGAACAAAACGCCAGGCAATATCTAGTCCACCTTTGAACCACCAAGCATCATTACGCGGGCACTCTTCGCCCCGTATTCCTTCCTCTCCTTGCGGGCTTGGTCGCCGATTGAGCGCCCACATATTCCGGTCACTGCATATTTGAGAAAGAACAGTAAGCTTCTCCGCCAGAGATCCCTGGTAGGTCGCACGATGCGTACAATGCAACAAGATCCTCCTTGAGAGCTCATGAACGTGACTCAAGCCCATGCTGTGAATGCATGCCAACCCAAGCAATGTTGGGACGAGAAGGAATGCACCAAATACAAGGTTCTCGACTGTATTCATTGATGAAAATGACACGCCATGCGTCTCTGCCCACGCCGCTCGCATGAACAGTCCAATTCCAACGAGCACCCCGGTCAGCAACCAAGATGGGACAGAAAATTCTCTACGCACCTCACTGAATCTTCGTTCTATGTCATCACAATTGGCGCAAATCTCATAGTTGTTTCCGTAAAGAAGCAATACAAGCACGTCGAGCAGCCCGTCGCAATATATAATAAATAGAAAGAATAAATATGCAATAGCTAGAAAAGACCAATATACCCACGTAAGTGACGACTGAAGCGTGGATGGCGGTAGAACGCCGATCGACGAATCGCTGCTCCACAGGGAAAGCAAGGATGCGCCATCATACAGGCAAAAGCCGAAAACCCACAGGATGGCCCTACCTGCACTCATAGCTCACCAAATAGCCTCGTATGCACCTACGGCATCGAACTGCGGAGGAGTGGCCCATGGAAGGCCGAACCTCGGTGATCTTCGCAGGCGGCGCTCCACGATGTGCTCCGACTTGCAGTTTCGGGCAGGCTGTAAATTACCGCCACCCGTTCGTCAAGCCTTACTCGCGATCCCTGAACAGAGCCCCCCTTCGGCCAATTTGCCACTACCTCGAATCCAGCTTGGTCTGGTTCCCTTCGGGTGACTGGGCCACCGCTATCCCGCCGCTTACCCGCGCAGGCCGCTACGGGCGTTCGGGCTTGAGACGGGCGAAGAAGCGCCTCCCGCAGCGGAGCAGGGGATGAGCTGCGAAGTTGACGGTGGAACGGGGATCGGTGATGCGTAGCCCGTCGAGGAGCACCGCTCCCTGGGTCACCAGCCGCTTCCCCTCGGACTTGCTGGGCGCCGCTCCGATCAAGAGGAGGATTTCGAGGATGGGCAACTCATGGCCCGGAAGAGCAAACTCGGGTGGCTCCTCCGGCAGCTCCCGCTGGGAGAAGACGCGCTCGAAGGAGGTGCGTGCCTTCTTGGCCGCCTCCTCCCCGTGGAAGCGGGCGACGAGCCGTTCGGCCAGCTCCTTCTTGGCCTCCATGGGGTGAAGATCCGGGGAGAGGGGAGTTCCAAGGAAAATGGGATACCACCTGGCCATGAGATCGTCGGAGATGCTCATCGTCTTGCCGAAGATCTCATCCGGGGATTCGGCGACGCCGATCGCGTTGCCCAACGACTTGCTCATCTTCTGTTCGCCGTCTACCCCTTCCAGGAGGGGAAGAGTCAGAACCACCTGCGGCGGCTGCTTCACCTGCTCCTGGAGATCGCGGCCGACCAGCATGTTGAAGAGCTGGTCGCTGCCTCCGATCTCCACGTCGGCACGCACCATGACCGAATCCCAGCCTTGGAGGAGGGGATAGAGGAGTTCGTGGAGCCCGATCGGCTCTCCCGCCTCCCACCGCTGTTGAAAATCCCGCCGTTGCAGGATCTGGGTCGCCGTCGCCCGGCGCTGCAGGAGCAGCAGGTCCCGAGCGGTCATCCGCTCAAACCAGCTGGCGTTCCAGACGATTTCGGTGCGGTCGGGATCGAGGATCCGGAAGGCCTGCTCCCGGTAGGTCGCCGCATTGCGCCGAATCTCTTCGGTCGAAATCTCCGGCCGAGCCGTGTTCCTCCCGGTCGGATCGCCGATCTGGGCCGTGAAGTCGCCGATCACGAGGACGGCCAGATGCCCCAGGTCCTGAAACTGCCGCAGCTTGAAGAGGGGAACCGAATGGCCCAGGTGAAGATCGGGCGACGTGGGGTCGACCCCGAACTTCACCCGGAGCGGGCGATATGCCGCCAGACGCTCCCGCAGCTCGTGAAGCGAGTGGACCTGCTCGGTGCCGTGAAGGAGCAGTGCGAGCGCCTCTTCGACCATCATCGCGCGCCGGCGTCTCTTAGTGAGAAGACTCGGATATCTCGCTGCGCCCTTCCCGGCGCTCCGATTTTGCCCCGCTCACCACGATCTGCCGGCCAAGGAGATCGGAGCGATTGAGCTGGGCGAAAGCCTGTTTGGCCGCTGCCAGATCCGCCATCTCGACAAAGCCATAGCCCTTCGAGCGATTGGTTCTCCGATCACGAACGATATCGACGTTCTTCACCGCTCCAACCTTGGCGAATAAGTCGAAGAGATCGCTTTCTGCGACATCGTAGGAGAGGTTGCCCACGTAAAGCCGGGGACTGGAGGGCTCGATGACCGATTCGAACATCGGCGCCTCGCGTTTCGGCCCGCGCCCGGCGGGCTTTTGCGCCTCCCGCTCCCGCGGACCGCTCGGACGGACAGGGGTCGCCGGCGGCTCTTCCCGCCTCCCGAACAGCCCTTGGACAAAGGCCTGCACCTTTTCTCCGAAGGAAGGCTTTCGCGGCGGCTCCGGCGGCCTTCCGCGGCCTCCGCGCCTCCTCGATCGCTGGTCTCGCCTGGGGGAACGCCCAAAGTTTCTTGATGTGGAAGGATCTTGACTCATGATTGACTATCCATTGGTGGAAGACGCTGAAATCCGGCTCCCCGATAGAGGCGGGGAGCTGGAATCGGTCTCTTCTTGATTGTTTCGTTCGATTTGTATGCCTGGTTCTCTCTCGGTGGCTTCTCTCTTCGAGCGGCGAGCATCCGCGTTGACGTGCGGACGCGGAGCAATCGGCTGACACCGAAAGCCGACCGAAGCTAAGGATGCTTCGCCTCTTCCCGACTCTATGGATCGGGCGAAGCGCCGGATGGGCGGCAAGAGCGCGTTCCCGGGTGGAGGTTTTGCTCCTTGACGCAGGAGAGGTCATTCGCTTCCCGGTCGCCTTTCGGGACGGGCGACTCTCTGACCCAAGGTCGATTTCCTCATCCACGCGCAGAACTTTTCGCCTTCGTCTCGTACTTGAGAACTTTACCTAAAAGAATAGGCGAATGTACCGAAGACGCAACGAATTTTCCCGCAGGAGAGAAGAGCGAAAATCTTCTCCCTAGGACAACGCCCAGCCACTCCCTTCTCCCGGGGCGGCGGCCATCCGAAAAGGCGGGATGCTGACGACGATGGGGCTTCCCCCATCGTCCCGACCGAAGTAGGACCCTTCGGCCATCGTGGTCACTCGATAGAGATGATAGCTGGAATAGCGGAATTTCCCGCCGGGTCGAAGCTCGGGAAACGATCCGACGATTCCCTCTCCCTCGATCACTATCTTTTCGCCGGTCTCCTGCTCGGTGAGAACCCATTTGCGCGCCAGGAGCTGGATGGTCCGGTCGCTCGCGTTGCCGATGCTGAGGTAATATTGACAGACGAGCGGGCGGTCGCCCCCCCCCTCCGAAGCGATCCGAAAACGGAGCTGCTCGATCTTTACCTCCAGCCCGGGCACGGTCTTTGGGGAAGGAGTGGCTTTCATTTCACTTTCCAGGAGAAGGAAACCAAATCTAGACTAGATCCGCTTTCCGTCTTTGGCAAGGCGCTCGATGAACTCATTTCCTCCTTTTCCGCCGCCGACGGCGCTCTCCATCGCCGGTTCCGATTCGAGCGCCGGCGCGGGCCTCCAAGCCGATCTCAAGACCTTCTCCGCCTTCCGCGTCTATGGGGCCACCGCGATCACCTCGGTCGTGGCGGAACACCCCGGCAGGGTGCTGGCGCTTGCGGCAGTCTCTCCCTCCTTGGTCGGCAGCCAAATTGCCGCTGTTTTCGAAGCACTTCCGATCGCCGCGGTCAAAACGGGGATGCTCTACCTTCCCGAGACCGTCCGCGAAACCGCGGACCGTCTCGCCGTTCTCGCCCCCGGCCTGCCCTTGGTGGTCGATCCGGTTCTTTTCGCTTCTTGCGGCGAATCTCTTTCGGCCCGGGAGACCCTCGCGGCTCTCGGCGAATCCCTCTTTCCACTCGCCCGACTGGTTACCCCAAATCTACCCGAAGCGGAACTCCTCCTGGGAAGGGCGCTCCGCGCCCCGGACGATCCGGCCGGCGCGGCCTTGGAGCTATCGAAGCGATTCGGGGTTCCTTTCCTCCTCAAAGGAGGTCATCTTTCCGGGGAATCGGCGGTCGACTTCCTTGCGGAGGCCGGGACGATCCGGTGCTTTGCCTCTCCTCGGGTCCCGGGAGCGAACCCTCACGGGACCGGTTGCGCCCTCTCCGCTGCGATCACCGCCCGTCTCGCCTGGGGGGATTCGCTCTCCACAGCCGTCGCTACTGCCAAACGCTGGCTCGCCTCCCTGCTCCCGCGAAGACTCCGCTTCGGACCCTACGAGTTCCTTCCGCTCCCGGATGTACTGGAGCTACCACCCCTCGGTGACTAGCGTCACGACCCGCTTGGCAAAATCCTGAGCCACCCAGGGCATGACCTGCCGCTGGGCCTCCGGCATGTTGACCTGAGTAAAGAAGAAGCTCGAGCCCGATACGCCCACTCCATTAAGCGTCTTCTGGCCGAGCTTTCGGTTGACGAGCGTCACGGTCCCGATGAGGACGAAGCGGTACTCGGCGGTCGTGAGCGGATCGAGGAGCTCCGGCCGGATGGGAATCCGGGTAAAGTCGGTGATGGTGACATCGAGCTCCGCATCCGCCTCCCCGGGGCCGACCGTGCGCAAGCTCCCGTCGTTGTCGAAGGCTTGGATGATCTCGTTGGTGACCATGGATTGGAGCTGTGGGATCACGGTCTTGTTGCGCACGGTCGGAATCCAAATCGTGCGGAGCCCGTGCATCTGCTGGCCGCCGATCGCACCGAGGCGGTAGCCCCCCGAGCAGCCCGTCAGCATGACTACGAGCAGGAGGAGAAGCGGCCAGAAGCGTGCGCTTTCCGCTGCCTTCGACCCGGAACTCACGGACCGTTCGCCCCCGTGTCTCCACCCGGGCCGCCTGGCGCCGCAGGCTGGGACGGGAGCCCTGCCGGCGAGCCGACGTTGGCCGTTCCGGCGGAAGGCAGACCAAGGTCCTTTTCCACCATTGGGCGGAGCTGCTTGACCTTCTGCTCCGCGATTTTCCCCTGCTCCGACTCGGGGTTCTGGCGAATCACGTCGCTGTAATAGATGAAGGCGGCCTTGTAGTTCCTCGTCTTTTCGTAAAAGGCGGCAATGTTAAAGCTGCCGAGGGTGGCCCGCTTCTTGAGCAAGGCGAGATGCTCCCGGGCGGCCGCCACCTTGTCCCCGAGCGGATAACGGACGATATAGTCCTCGAACGCCTCCATCGCCTTCTCGCCGGAACTCTGATCGTAGGCGGTGGAGAGGGCGGAAACGTACCAGGTGTAACCCAACTGGTACTGGGCATCGTCGGCCAACTCCGAGTTCGGGTACTTATCGAGGATCCGACTGAAGGCCGCGATCGCCTCCGAGTACTTCTTCTCGTTGGTCCTCGCCAGCCCCAGTTGGAACTCGGCGACCGGCGCAAGCCGGCCATAGGGAGCGGCTCGAATGATCGACTCGTAGATCTCTACCGCAATCTTCATAGAGGGCCCGAAAGGAACGCCGAGCAACCGTTGTGGTTCCCCGGCCAAGAATAGGTTGCCGATGGCCAGCTTCCGCTCGAGCGCCTGCTCGAAAAAGGAGCTCGCCGGGTACTTTTGAATCATCTTGTCGTAAGCCTTGTCGGCCTTGAGAAAGTCGCCCCGCTTTTCCAGACATTCGGCGATCCGGAACTGCGCCTCCGGGGCAAAGAACGAGTAGGGCCACCGGCGCACTAGGACGTTGAACGCCCGCAAGGCATTATCGTAATCTTTCGCGTCGAGGAGCTTCTTCCCGAGCGCCAACTGGTCGCGCGAACTCGAAGCCGAGAGGCCCGTACCCGTGCTCTCATCGGTCCAGCCCTCTCCCGGCCTCCAGACGAGGGGCGCATAGAGCCGTGCGGGTACCAACCCGACAAGAAGCAGGGCAAGAAGGAGCCGCCGAATAAGCACCGTAACCCAAAAGC
>JBFXFN010000002.1:0-101436 GCA_050179015.1 Methylacidiphilaceae bacterium
TGATTTTCGATTGGATCGGAAACTTCTCCGCGATCTTCTCCCAAGGGTTTTCGGACTTCTGCTTGAGACCCAGCGAAATTCTTTCTTTCTCCCGATCGACGTCGATGATCATGACCTCTACTTCCTGCCCCACGGATAAGAGCTCCGAAGGATGAGAGAGACGCCGCCAGCTCATGTCGGTGATGTGCAGGAGACCGTCGATCCCATCTAGATCGATGAACGCACCAAAATCGGTGAGGTTTTTGACGGTTCCCCTGACTGCTTGCCCCTTCTCCACCGTCTCAAGAAACCGTGCGCGCTTTTCCGCCCGCTCCGCTTCAACCAGCTCTCGGCGGGAGAGGACGACGTTGCGCCGCTCTTCGTTGAGCTTGACGATCTTGCAAGTTAGGGTCTGGCCGTCGAGATCCCGCAGGTTCCTCGGGGGAGTGATGTCGATCTGGGATGAAGGGAGAAAGGCTTCTACCCCCACGTTGAGCATCAGCCCGCCTTTGACGATTCCACGAACCTTTCCGTCCACTGTACCGCCGGCCTGATAGATCTTGACGACTTTATCCCAATTCTGCTTTTGGGCGGCTTTCTCCTTGGACAGCACGACGTTTCCGTCTTCATCTTCAAGTTGCTCGAGAAGGACTTCCACCTCATCGCCGACCTGAACTGCCGCTGGATCTTCGAACTCTTCCAAGGAGACGACTCCTTCGGATTTATAGCCGATGTCGATCAGGACGGTCTTGGGGTTCTTTTCTACGACTCGCCCTTTCACCAGGCTGCCTTCCGCGAATACCGGGAGGTCCGCCAATACTGCTTGCTCCATAACTTCCAATCTCCTTCTCCTAAAAAACTAGCGCAACATCCAGCCTGTCTCTGGTGGGGGAGCTTGCCGGCGAGCGCGGGCTACGCTTTCCCCGTTTCCCGGTTCTCCGCTGACTTGACCGCCGGACACGAGCCGCAGCAACTCTTCCGTCTCCGGATGCCCTGCACCAAGTAGACGAGGCTAGCCCCGACTAGGAGCAGAGCCACCCATTGCTGCCAATTCCCTTCCATGTCTTTTCATCGCCGAGCCGTCCTTATAAGCCAAGGGCCCGACCTGCTTGATATACGACTAGGCAAATACCATAAGCAAAAAAGGTCATATAGCCAAATTGAAAAAGCGCCCACCTCCAGGATCCGGTTTCCCGGCGCACGGCGACAACCGTGCTTACGCACTGAAGGGAAAAGACGAAGAAGAGCATGATCGTCAGGCAGACAAGCGGGGTGAAGACGGGTCGTCCGTCCGGCCAACGATCGGCTAGCAAGGCGCGGGACAACGAGGCCGGCTGCGTGGAGCCTTCCGAGCGCCCTGCGTAGAGAACGCCGATGGTGCTGACGAAATTTTCCCTAGCGGCCTGTGCGCTGATCAAGCCGATGCCGATCTTCCAGTTGAAGCCGAGCGGCCGGATCATGGGCTCGATAAAGTGTCCGACCTGGCCCGCAAAGCTGCCCGCCAACTGCGCCGACCGGTCTTCGCCGGGAATCTTCGGATAGGCGGAGAGCCACCAGAGAATCACCGAAATCGCAACAATCGTGGTCCCCGCTCGCCGCAGAAAGGCGCCTGCCCGGGAGATCATCTGGACCCAAATCGTCCGGAGCGAGGGTCTGCGATAAGGGGGGAGATCCAGGACCAGGGGCGCCGGCCGACTCCGGAAGAGAGTGTGCTTGAAGAGCCAGGCGAATCCAAAGGCGGTCGCCAGCCCCAGCAGATAGAGAAACATCACGATCCCCGCCTCGGCTACTCCGGCGCCTGGCCGGCCGCCGAAAAACGCGGCGATCATCAGCACATAGACCGGCAGTCGCGCCGAACAGCTCGCAAACGGCGCCACCAAGATGGTAACCATCCGATCCCGCGGATCGGAAAGCGTTCGAGCGGCGAGGATGCCGGGAATCGCGCAAGCATGGCTGGCAAGCAGAGGAATGAACGCTTTCCCTTGAAGACCTACCCGGCTCATCACCTTGTCCATCAGGAAGGCGGCGCGCGCCATATAACCGCTGTCTTCCAGCAGGCCCAAGAAGAAAAAGAGGACGAGGATTTGCGGCAAGAAGACGATGACGTTCCCGGCACCTCCGATCACCCCTTGCGTCAGTAGGTCACGCAGATCCCCGGCCGGAAAGACTTTCTCTATTCTTGCCGCAAGAGCCAGAAACAGGCTGTTGATCGCATCCTTAGGGGCCGCGCCCATCTCAAATACCGCGAGAAACATGGTTCCCATGATTCCCAGGAATATCAACCAGCCTCCCAAAGGGTGGGTTACCCAGCGATCGAGCCAGTCTGTCATCGTTCTGACCATCATCGGAGATTTTTGGAAGACTCCTGATGCGATCCCGTGGATTTCCTGCTGCCGCAAGGCTATGGTCTGCTGGCGCCAATCCGGCATCTCCCTCTCGAGTCTTTTCTGTTCCTCCCGTAGCGAAGGCAACAGGTGGGTTACGGCCAGCAGTTCGGCCAGCCGCTGGGGATCGGGTGCTCCCAAGACGAGCGCACAGAGAGCCTTCCTTTCCACCCTCTCTTCGGGAAAGTCGGCGGAGATGCGCGCAAGCGACTCTTCGACCCGCGCGGGCACCTGCCGGCAGATCGGATGGCTCGGAGAAAGCTCGCGCGATAGGGCCGCGCGGAGCTCGATCAATCCCTTCCGTCTCGATGCCTGACACGGGATCACGGGACAGCCCAGCTTTGATGCGAGCGCCGCAACGTCGAGCCGATCTCCCCCTTCCTCGAGAAGATCCATCATGTTCAGAATCACGATCGCCGGGAGACCCAAATCGAGCACTTGGGCGACCAAGTAGAGGCTTCGCTCCAAATGGGTGGCATCGACGACGCAGATCACCGCGTCCGGCACGGGGGTATCCGGGCGCGCCCCGAAAAGGATTTCACAAGTGATTTCTTCATCCGGGGCACTCGGCGACAAGGAATAGGTGCCCGGAAGATCGATCAGCTGACACTTCCGGCCGTGCAGATCGAAGAAGAACCCGATCTTCTTTTCGATCGTTACGCCGGGATAATTTGCGACCTTCTGCCGCAACCCTGTCAGCGCATTGAAAAGGGTGGACTTTCCGCTATTCGGGTTCCCCACGAGCGCGATGTTCGTCGGCTCGGCGAGACGAGCAGGCTCTCTGGCCCCCGGCGCCAGCTTCATCTGCTACCCCACCCCGTCACCCTTTCTTCGGCGGAGACGGTGCAGCATCCGGCAGAAGAACGTCCCTTCCCCAGAGGAAGACCTGCCATCGACTTCGGCGTGCCGACCGCTCTCCTGCGACTCTCCGGAAGCGATGGTAACGAGAATTCGCTGGGCGAGTGCGGCGCTTAGGCCGACTCGAGCACCGCAGACCAAGCAGACCGTCATCGCTCCGTGAGACAACTTCACAAGCTCTGCACGCTCGCAAAAGCCCATTTCGTGCAACCGATAACATTCACACGGGTTGCCTCCAACCGAATGAATCGCGAGCTGGGCACCGACCGACGCTTCTGACAAGGGAAATGCCCGCGACGCCACCTCCGTCGGTTGTTCGGGAGGCAAATTCATTGCGGACAATCTAAGCCTTCACTCATTCTTCTCAAGTGAAATTCCAATCGGTCTCTTTCCTATTGGCCTACCCGCTCCTCTGCGAGAAATGGCCCTTATTGCAGCTCTCCGATTCTCCGCATCATCTCTTCGGCAAGGGATCGGTAGTATTCCTTCCTCGCTTCGCCATGGCTCATTGGCCGCGGCAAATAGGGGTATCCCACTACTACCCGTATTGGAGTAAGGTGTGGAAACCGCGAGAAGCGTGATAACGCTTCAAAAGAACCAAAGACACGCACGGGCAATATAGGAACCTGGGCTTGGGCAGCGAGAAAGCCTGCTCCCGGTTCGGCCGGTTGCAGCTTCCCGTCCGCGCTTCTTGTCCCTTCGGGAAAGATCAGAACCGCGTGGCCGTCGCCTAGAAGACTGAGGATCTTGCGTAGCGCCGCCGGTTCCGGATGCTCCCGCGCCGTGGGAATCGTGTTCACGCTCTTCAGCAACCCTGCCATCGGGCCCTTGAACAACGAGCGGCGCGCCAAGTAATGGATCTCCCGCCGCACAATGGATCCCACAGCCAGCGGATCCAGGTAGCTCGCATGATTCGAAACGAGAAGCAGTCCCCCCGGCGGAACCCGTTCCATACCCTCCCCCCGCAGCTGGAAGCAGAGGCGCAGACCGGATTTCACCAGGGCCCGCGCAGCAGCATACCAGGGCCTCACGAACGAACGGTTCCGAACCTCGTGAGTCATGGGCCGAAAGCTGCCTCCGGCACGGGAAATCCCCGTTTGCGCAACTCCTCGAGCATCCGACGGACCAGATCTTCCACGGTCATCCGGCTCGAGTCGAGGAAGACGGCGTCCGCCGCACATCGCAACGGAGCCGCTGTCCGAGAGCGGTCTTCCCAGTCCCGCTCTTCTATGGAATCATTCTCTCCCTGCCTCTGCCTCCGTTGTTCCCGCACCTTTGGGTCCGCGTCGATGTAGAACTTGAATCGCGTCGCGGGAAAAACCGCCGTTCCGATATCTCGGCCCTCCATCACCAAGGCGTGGTGATCGGCTAACTTGCGAAAGATCGGAAGAAGCCGTTTGCGCAACCACAGCGACGAGGCCACGCGGGAGACCGCAGCATTGACAGCGGGGCTGCGTGCCTCCTGGCCGGGTTCCCTCCCCTCGATCCAAACACGAAGCTCATTCTCCTCGATTCGGCATTCGATCCTCATTTGCCGCACACCCGTTTTGATATCCTGCTCCCGATCGAGCACGACCCCTCTGCCGAGCAGGCCCCAGGTGATTGCCCGATAGACCAGCCCGCTGTTGCAATAGGCGACGCCCAGTGCCCGCGCAAGGGCTTTTGCCACGGTGCTCTTCCCCGAGGCGGACGGACCATCGATGGCAATGACCGGATTTCGCGACGCCTCCTCCGTGTCACCGGGCTCGGAACGAGATTGAACCCACGGAAGATAATCCTTCCATCCCGGAGCGGCCTCGGTTGAGCCTTGGCTCAGATTTTCGAGATGCCGGAAGAAGCCGGGATAGGAGGTGTCGACGCATCCGACGTCATCGATGCGGCTACGGCCGTCGGCGCGAAGAGCCAGAATCGAACAGGCCATCGCCACCCGATGATCCCCGAAAGATGCGACGCGGGCCGCTCGGATGGGGTGCCCCCCCTCCACGATCATTCCATCGGGAAGCTCGTCTACCGGAACGCCGAACCGCCGCAGATTCTCCACCATGCACCGGATGCGGTCGCACTCCTTGACGCGGAGCTCCTCCGCTCCAGTAATCTGCGTCTCTCCTTGAGCCAAAGCGGCGATTGCCGCAAGAACCGGCAACTCATCGATGAGGTTCGGGATTTCCGCTTTCTCGATCTTAGTCCCCCGCAGCTCCCCTCCTCGGATGAGGAGTGAACCCCTCGGCTCGCCGTCCGCCCGCCCTTCCTCGACACTCTCCTCGATCTGCGCTCCCATGCGCAAGAGCACCTTGATCAGCCCAGTCCGCGTAGGGTTCAAGCCTACGCCCCGGATTCTAACCTCCGAGCCGCTCATGGCTGCTGCGCCGGCGATCCAGAAGGCCGCGGAAGAAAAGTCACCGGGAACGAAAAGATTGCGCCCTTCCAGGGTCAAGCCACCCTGGATGACGATCTCCCGGCCCTCGCGTAGCGGGCGGAGCCCGAAATGCGCAAGCAGGCGCTCGGTATGATCCCGGGTCGGGCTAGGCTCCAGAATCCGTGTAACGCCCGCCGCATGCAATCCCGCCAGGAGCAGGCACGATTTCACCTGGGCGCTCGCTATCGGCAGCTCATACTCGATCCCGTGCAATTCCGCCGGCTCCAAGGTCAATGGCGGCGTTCCCTTTTCTCCCTCCGCCCGGATATGGGCACCCATTCTTTCCAGCGGTTCGATGATCCTCCCCATTGGGCGCTTCGACAAGGAGGCATCTCCTACGAGCCGGGAGCGAAACGATTGCCCGGCGAGAACGCCGGCGATCAGCCGCATCATCGTCCCGGAGTTCCCGCAATCAAGCGCCTCCCGGGCGGGGAGTAACCGATGCGCATGATTTTCGATCGAGAGCGCAGTCGGATCCCGAACCTCGATATCGACGCCAAGAGCTTGAAACGCACGCAGGGTGCAGACGCAGTCCTCGGACGGAAGAAAGCCCGTCACCTCCGTCGGACCGTGGGCAAGCGAGGCCAGCATCACCGCCCGGTGGGAAATGCTCTTGTCTCCCGGTACCGCAATCTCCCCCGCGAGACGCGCGGCGGGAACAATCGAAAAGCTCTTCATCCCTTGCATCCCTCTTCCTCAAGCAAAACCATCTCTATCTCTATCCGCGATGTCGGCGCATGGCAATCCAGGGAAGCCTCTTGAGCCGTCTCTCTCGCTCACGATTGTCCCCGCGCTCTGTGGCGGCTTCTTTCTTTTTCCCTTGCCATTCCCCTGGACCTTTCAAACCATCCTCAGGTTCCGCTCGCCGGCGCCTATTCAACCGCCGGAGCAAAGAAGGAACTCGTGAGAATTGGCGCTCTTGTCGTCGGCATGATCGGCGCACTCGCCTCTGTCGGCTACGGCCTGCTCGGCTACGGCTTGGCGAGCTTTGCCGAATCGGGCTATCCCGCCTCCGCTACGGGGGTAAAGATTCTCAGTATCGCCGTGCCGATCGCAGCTCTGCTTGGAGCCGGGACGGTCCTGGCCAGACCGCTTGCCGGAGGATTGCTTATGGGAGGGGCGGCCATCATCTTCCTATTGCTCTTAGGCTTCAATCCGTTCACCCTCTTCCCGATCCTGCTCTTGGGCTGCGGAGCTCTCTTAGGGCTCTTAAGCGCTCTCGAAGCTTGGCGGCAACGTAAGTAGACGCGCCACCGCGGCCGAGGCTTCAAAGATCTCGCAGGGGGTGTTCTTCGGGAGGCCAGGGCGCCACGAAATGCTCTTCCACCTTGTGCGCCGGCACGGCGGCGACGTTTCGGTCGCTCCAGCGGGGTCTTCTGTCCTTGTCGATCAAGAGGGCGCGAATCCCTTCCGGCAAGTCGGCGCCTGCTCCACAACGATGAGCAACGATCGTTTCCAACAGGATTACTTCCTTGAGCGACATCCGAATCGTCCTCCGAGAAAGCTCCCAGATGAGCCAAGCGGAAAGCGGGCAGCCCTCCGCGAAATTTTCCGCGCCCTGGATAAACCAGGGGTCGGAGGAAACCGGTCCATAGGCGATCCTGTCCGCGATCTCCGGCAGGCTATCGCCATCGGTGAGGGATTGAATCCGATCGAACTCCAGTCGAGTCCGTGCAGCGCCTGCGGCACTCCGCCATGGCTGCGCCCACTCCCGGAGCGATCGAGAGAGAAGGATGCGATCGGCTGCAGCCCGCCCTGTCCAGGAGAGACCCGCAAGCCTCTCTTCCAGAACCGGTATCCTCTCCTCGGCCGGCAGAAAGTAGTCGGCCAGCTTCAAGAAGAGCGCGTCGCCCGCCGCAACGGGGAGTCCCGTGAGGCCAAGGAAAAGACCGATGCGACCGGGCATTCTTCCCAAGAACCAGCTTCCACCGGCATCGGTAAAGAATCCGATCGAGATCTCCGGCATCGCCAAGCGGCTCCTTTCGGTGACGACCCGATGACTCGCCGCCGCCAGGAGCCCGAGCCCACCTCCGTAGACGATTCCATCGCCCCAGCATAAAACCGGTTTCGGATAAGCGTGGATTTTGCCGATGATTCCGTATTCCTTCGCAAAAAACCGGCTCGGATAGTCTGAAGCCTCGAAGCGAATCGCCTGATAGAGCCTCCGAAGATCGCCGCCGGAGCAGAACGCCCTCTCCCCGCTGCCGGATAGCACCACGCAGGCAATGGCCGGGTCCTTTGCCCATGCGGAAAGAGCCTCGTCGAGAAGCTCCGCGGTCTCGAGCGAGACCGCGTTAAGGGATGCGGGATTGCTCAGCACAGCATAGCCGAGGCGAAACCCCTCCTTCGCTTTTCTTTCCTCGATGAGAACCGACGGATCGCTCATATACCTGTCTATATCCTCGGTACCGTTCAACTGACTAGGACGACCGAAATGCTGCCTCTGCGGCGTACAACGTTCATCGCCACGTCGCGAATATGGGAACGGAAGAGCACGTCGACAGAAGCTTTCTTCAGGGAAAGCCCCTGGAGGAGCAGCTCCTCTACCTGCGCGGGAAGCACGGGTTTCTCGAATCGAATCTCTCCGCTTTCCGCTTGAAATCCGATTCCCAGACAGGCTGCCAACAGGGCAAAGAGACTGCCGCTGGCCCATCCTTGGGGGCGACAGGCGATCGGATAGCGCACGGGCGCTGACCCCGGTCGACGGGGGAAGCCGCAAAAGAGTTCCGGAAGGCGGTGTTCTTCCAAGTAATCGAGAGCACAGAAGAGGCCGTCGGCCAACTTGCACAACTCCACGGAGAAACCGTAGCGCGCCAAACCAAGGGCGATGAGGCTATTGTCATGAGGCCAGACGGAGCCGTTGTGGTAAGACATCGGGTTGTAGCGAGGAGCGCCCTCGGGGAGCGTGCGAATGCCCCAGCCGCTGAAGAAGCTCGGACTAAGCAGAAGCTCCGCAACGCGGCGCGCTCGATGCACGGAGGCGATTCCCGAAAAAAGCGCATGGCCTGCATTGGAGGCGGGGACGCGGCAGGGTTTCTTCTCCCCGTCCAAGGCCAGGGCGTAGGTACCAATCTCTTCGCACCAGAACGCCTCTTCAAAGCGCTTCTGCAGCCCCTCTGCCTTCCGCTGCATCTCGCCGGCCGCCTCTGATTTCCCCAAAACCCGCGCCAAGCCGGCCGCGGCGGTCCAGGCCGCGTAGGCATAGCCCTGCACCTCGCAAAGCGCGATCGGCCCTTCCGCGAGACGTCCGTCGGCATGAAACACCGAATCGTCACTATCCTTCCAACCCTGATTCCAAAGACCGTGCCCCTTCGGGGGCCGCGTGTACTCGAGAAAGCCATCTCGATCCAGGTCGCCCCGAGTCTCCATCCACCTCAGGGCGAGCTCGATGTGGGGCCAGAGTCGTTCGATCAGCTGCTTATCCGCCGTCCGCGCATAGAGCGCGCCCGCCAAAGCGACGAAGAGCGGGGTGGCATCGATGCTGCCGTAATAGAGACCGAAGGGGACTTCACCGGTCGCTGCCATCTCCCCCTGCCGCATCTCGTGCAGGATCTTCCCCTCCTCCTCTCCTTTGGCCTGATGGGCCGCCAAAAAGCGCAGGACTCCTTGCGCAAGATGCGGGTCGAGCCAGAGGTACTGGAAAGCAGTCACGATTCCGTCGCGCCCGAAAACGGTGCTGAACCAAGGCACTCCCGCAAAGGGATAGAGCCCCTCGTGAGTCGGGGTTACCAGCATCTCGAGATCGGCCCTCGCCTGGTCGATCCACTCCTGGACATGCTCGTTGGATGCCCGGACTGCCGCACGGCCCAAGTAGTGGTGCAAGCGTCCACCCGGTTTCTTGGGACGCCGCGCCATGCTGCGGATATAGAGCGACGGCTGCGGTTGTGCGAAGCATTCGATCTCCACCTCGATCTTCCGCTCCTCGCCCACCCCCAAGGGAAAATGGTATCGAGCGACCTTTGCTCCCAGATCCGTCGGCGTCGGCGTAAAAGTGAGACGGGTGATCCGCTCGACACTATCCATCCCACGATATCCAAGCGTCACCGACGAGGCACGAATCCGCGGTTTCCCTAGCCTTCCTCGCTTGGAACGATCCTTCCCCCTCACTTCAAAGATGTCGGCAAAATCGGCCTCAAAAAGAATGGCGCAGTCGAGCGAGAGCGCCCGAGAACCATAATTGTGCAGCCATAGCTCCTCGCGGAAGCCCCCGTCGTAAATCCGCTTCCTGCGAAGCAGGTGGATCGTTCGACTCGGAAGAACGAGCCGTCCATTCTCCTCATGAAGGTCGACGTTGGTGAGGTCGATGCTCGCGCCGGCTTCCAATCCGTCCATGTGCGAGCTGAGCAAGAGAGGTTCCGCCCGTCCCAAAAGAAGGCGGAAGCGGGAAAGAAAACGGGTGTCCGCGCGAAAGAGCCCTTCGGCGGGCCGCAGCCGCGCGTCCGCGTCTCCCGCTTGGTTGAACACCCCGAAGGTATCCCCACGCTTCAAGACCAGCGCTTGATCCTCCATCAACTTCTTCGGCGTCCCGATGGCGAATTCGCTATCCACGGTTCTCCGACAAACATGCGCAAGCCGACGCGAAGAGCGCAAGGATGGAACGCCGAGGTTCCGTGAGTTTTCCGCGCTTCTCCCGCCGCCGGCCAAAGAAAGGACTTTCCCCCCGTCGGGACGTTCTGCTTGAATGAGAGCTTACCGCAATCGAGATCACGGAGAGAGAAGAAGATGGCAGGTCCTGGAGAAACCTGGAAGCAGAACAGAGGAAGCCGTCTTATCAAGCTGGCTCCCTCGATCCTATCCGCCGACTTCGCCCGTTTGGCGGCCCATGCTCGCGAAGCCATCGACGCCGGAGCCGACTGGCTCCATGTCGACGTCATGGACGGACACTTCGTTCCAAACATCACGATCGGTCCGCTCATCGTCGAGGCTCTCCGTCCGTTGCATGCCGAGACAGGGGCGCTCTTGGACGTCCATCTGATGATCGAGAAGCCCGAGCGGTACCTGGCCGACTTCGTCCGGGCCGGAGCGAATATTGTCACAGTGCATGTGGAGACCTGCCCTCATCTCAATCGAACCGTGCAGGCCATCAAGGAGTTGGGCGCCAAGGCGGGTGTGACGCTCAACCCCTCCACCCCGTTGATCGATCTCGAAGAGATCCTTCGCTACGTTGATCTGGTGCTCGTCATGTCCGTGAACCCCGGCTTTGGAGGACAGGAGTATATTCCCAGCAGCACCGATAAGATTCGCCGGTTGCGTCGTATGCTCGACGAGATCGGCTCGGAAGCCTGGCTCGAGGTTGACGGCGGCGTCAAAGCGACAAACGCGGCGGAAATCGTCCACGCGGGAGCGACCGTCCTCGTGGCTGGATCCGCCGTTTTTAAGGGCAAGACGGCTGCCAACGTGGAAAATCTACTGCGCGCGATGCACTCGCCCCTCCAAGCCTAGTAGCCATTTCTCACCAATTTCGTACCGAGGCGCCGGACCTTTCCACGATACCGCGATCGGAAATAGTTGACCGCGTCTTTCCTTTAACGATAACTTCGCAATTCATCCACAACCCGAGGCCTGAGTTTCCGATTCGTCAGGCTCGGTGGATAACTTGTAAGCCGCAGCGAACGACCCTTTTGCTGCCAAATTTTTTCACATTCCCGCGTCTGGTCGGGAGGGATCCGCAGGAATTGCTCGGATATCGGCAAACCGATTGAAGAAAGGAGAAAAAGCATGCTCGAAGAGGAGCGGCGGAAGGCGGTGGACAAAGGAGAATACTTTGCGAGCGGTTCTCGCCAAAACGGGCGATGGGCGGCAATTTTTGACTGGGATGGCGTGTTAGCCAACTCCGCAGCCGCTCATCTTGAAAGCTGGCATCTTCTCGCCCGAGAGGAGGGGAAGCCCCTTCCTCCTGACTTTTTTCTTCCCTCCTTTGGCAAAAAAAATGACTGGGTCATTCCCCATCTCCTCCGATGGACAGAAGATCCCTGGGAGGTTTCGAGAATCGGCGAAAGAAAAGAAGAACTCTATCGCGCGATCGTCGCGGAGCAAGGAGTCGCCCTTTATTCCGGAGCGCTGCCCCTGTGCGACTCCCTTGCGAAAAGGTCGGTTCCCATGGCGATCGCATCTTCGACGGCACAAGCCAACATCGAACTCACCCTCAGTCAGTCTCCCCTCCGGCCTTTCTTTCAGACAGTGGCTTCGGCCGAGAGCGTACGCCGCGGCAAGCCCGATCCGGACGTCTTTCTTCTTGCCGCAGAGCGGCTTGGGTTTCCACCCACGCGTTGCGTCGTTTTCGAGGATGCGCCGGCCGGCGTGGAGGCGGGCAAGAGGGCGGACATGAGGGTCATTGCCGTCACGACGACCAATCCCGCGGAGGCCCTCCGGAAAGCGGACCGGACGTTGCCCGATCTCGGGGAAGTGACCGCCTCCAAGATCGAAGAATGGTTCTTTAGCTGAGCGAGTCGGCTCGCACGCTTACGCGGCGACGTTCCCTTGGAATTTCCACTGGTCGCCCCGTTGCAGTTTTTCCCTGACGGACTCCTCACGGCTGCCTTCCGCCACACTGACCAGGTGCGGAAAGTATTCCTTGACCAGCCGGTTGAGATGCCATACTCCGGTTGCGTAGATCGCCGCGGCTTTTGCCTCTTTGCCATCCCTGCTCAAATGGAAGGGCATGTCCGAGATAAAGTGGATCGCCTCGTTGAACAGGGAGAGCATCGCTACATCTTGTTCCTTGGGCGCATGCCGGGAGAGAAGCCCTTCTAGATTTTCGGAAATCTGGTTGTACTTCTCGTGCCCCGGCGTGGGCTCGAACTTGACGTCGATCTCCACTCTTTTCTGCTTCTCCGCGTTCCAATCCAACTGAAACTCTCCTCGGTGGATCATGTCATACTTGCCGCGGGCCGAGTGGTAGAGCTTGCCGGCGTCATACCAGGCATCGCAATACTCGTAGCCCCGGGGATCGACGAGCTTGAACTCGCCCGTATCGCGATCCACCAGGATGTTGTCGAAATGGAGATCTCCATGGACAAACGGAGAGACCTTTTCCGGCCGCAGCCTCCGTTGCGCTTGTACATCTCCTTCGATCGCCTGGATCAGGGCCGGGGCATTGAAACACTCTTTCCCCTGGATCGAAACCCGGTCGGCCAGGATGAACTTTTCGAAGACCGGCGCCTTTTTCATCGTTTCGGAAAATCGCGCCCAGGACCGCAAAAAGTGGAGATGATGCAGGTAGTCATCGGGAGGAGTCGTTGATTCCCGGTTGTAGGCATGGGAAAAGAGCCAATCGAGAATCCGCCCGAGCCACTCCATGCCTTCCTCGGCGCTCGCATCCCCATCGCACAGAATCTTCCGCAGCGTCGGCATGGCAAAGAATTCCTGCTCCATCGCGACCGTGGTGGGCGAGGTGTAGTATCGGGCCACCTTGGGAAACTTTTCCGAGAGCTCCTGCGGAAGCTGAAGCAAGAACCGGACCTCGTCCTTGAGCTTTCGGGCACCATCCCCTTTCGCCTCCTTCCGGAGATACGAAGCAACCTTGGTCCCGGCGTGAGATCCGCCGATTCTCCCGATACGCCCGTCGATCTGCTCTGGAAGCAGCTGCTTCTCTTCGAACACGCCATCGCTCACCTGGACTTTCATCATAGGATTCCCCGTCGTTTTCCCGATTTTGGTCGTTTAGATTTCAGAAGCCCTAAAGGAACTCCTCGTGCTTCCGGAATGCTTCCGCAACTTGAGCGATTGAATCGCGCAAGGGGCGGAAGCGGAATCTGCCGGAAACAGCCGCCAGAAACTTTTCATTCGAGAGTCGCATTGACTGAGGTCTTCGAGCGTAAACGCCGCTCTTCCCTTCCCGATTCCTCTGCACCAATTCGGCCGGTTTACCCAAGTGCCGGGCGAACGCAAGAGCCAGGTCGAATTTGGTCGCCGTTTCCGAAGGAACGAGATGAATGATTCCCGAAATGGATGAATCGGCGAGAATCCGGATCGCCTCCGCCGCATCTTCCCGGACAAGTGGCGTCCGCAGTTGGCGATCGTCGTACGCCGCCGGCTCTTCCCTCCACAGCCTCCGCAAGGCATCAGTCGCAAAATCAGGGCGCTCCGGCGGAGTAGCATACCCGATGAGAAACGGAAGCCGGATGACGAGGCTCCGCGGCAGCTCCAGAACGGACTTTTCTGCAGCCGCCTTGGTTTCGCCGTAGACTTGCAACGGGCAGACGGGATCCTCTTCGGTATAGAGATTCCGTTTTCGACCGTCGAAGACGTAGTCGGTAGAAAGAAAGACGAATCTCTTCTTCCCCTTTTTGCACACCTTCAAGAGGTTGTGCGTCCCTTCGACGTTGACTCGCCAGGCGTTTTGCGGGTCCTTTTCACAGAGATCCGGATCTGCGAGCGCGGCGGCGTGAATGCAGCAAGTAAACGGCGTCGCCTCGAGCAGACGACCCACCTCTCCTCCCTCCGCAAGATCGACCGCTAGCGGTTTTGCGCCGGACATCGAGGGACGGCGCGAGAGCGCATAGACGAACCGCTTGCCCGAAAACGCCCTTATTATGGCGCTTCCCAAGAAGCCGCTCCCTCCCGTGACGAGAATCGGATCGCTCGCTGCGAGATCTCTTCCCGCGTCTCTGCTCATCTTATTTCTGTGTCGCTTCGGCCTTCCGCGCCGAAAGTAAATGCTCGGTTTTTGGAGTGCTCTCAGAAAGGAAGCGCCGATCCGAAGCCTCGCCCGTGAAGGAAGAACTCGGAGAGGCAAATTGGAAGCCTACAGCTTAATGATATATTAATATGTGGGCTTCTCCGGTCAATCTTCTTTTTCAATCTTTTTGTATCCAGCTTCGTTCGACGCGCCTCTGAGTTGCCTCCCGAAAAACAGGGCAGGTCGTCGCCTCAGGACATCTGCTCTCGGGTGCAGGGAGTCTTCTGTTTATACCGGCAATAGAGAACCGCCCGAAAGCGTGCAAGGGCACCCCCCGGCAGCCTTCCCGCCGAGGGGTGTCTAAAATCGGGTTTCCAACTTGGAGCCGCTTTTTCCGAGGATAGGCATTTCCCCTGGCTCCTCAGGGCTCGAAACCGCTGATCTCCTCGTACCCGATCCGAGCCAAATCGGCAAGCCTTTCGCCGAGTTCATTCAAGGCTCGGATCCCGCCGTCAGGTCGCCGCGCCGATAATTTCGCATGACCACCTGTTGCTTGGCGTGGTGATCACCGAACCAGGTGCCGACCTGATATTCGACCCATCCACGGGCGGGCAGGACCCCCAGATCGGGAGAGGGGCTCGCCCCCTCGTACCAGATATCCATCTGATCGACCGAGGCGAAGATCCAGGCAATGGGAACCGGGTGCGTCAGGTTCGCCTCGACATGAAGTAGCGAGCAGTCCTTCTTTCGTGCCCAGAGCCTTCCTTTCAGAGCATTGATCACCCGATCGGCTCGCGTCTGGCAGGGGGCATCGGGCTTCGGCGAGAAGCTAAGGACATAGGCCCGCTGGCCATTCCAGACGTCTTCTCCTTCGAGCCGGATCTCATATCGAGGAACGAGGTTGCGCATAGCCAGGAAATCGCTCACCTGCTGCGCCGCTCGGGCCTCCCGTAACTGCTGGCTGCTCAACTTTTGCACGGAGACGGTCCCTGAGGACGAATTCGGCACCAGCAGCAGGCCCTCGCCCGGCTTGACCACCATCCGAATCTCGTTTGTCTTTTTTGCGTTCCCGCCGCGATCCAGTTGATCGGTGCGGATCTCTTGGCAGTACTCCAACCGGAGCAAAAGCTGTTTCGCTTCGTCGTCCCGCGCGACGACCTCGCGAAGAATTTCTTCCACACCTGGTTCGGCAAGGGCTCGGACCGCCAACAGGAAAACCGAGCCTAGGAGAAGCCATTGCCTTTTCCACATGCGGCCCCTATCCTCCCAGAATGATACCTCACGTAAAACTTTTTATCCCGGGCCCGGTCGAAGTCTCTCCAGAAACGCTCCATGCGTTCGCTTCGCCGATGATCGGGCATCGAAGCAAGGCTTTTCAGGAACTCTACGCGGATCTCCAGCCCAAGTTGCAGGCGCTCTTCTACACGAAAGGACCCGTCTACTTCAGCACCAGCTCCGCTTGGGGTGTCATGGAGGCGGCGGTTCGCAACCTCGTGAACAAGAAGGTGCTCTGTTGTGCGAATGGTGCCTTCTCCGATAAATGGTACGATGTCGCGCTCCGCAGTGGGAAAGCGGCCGAGCAGCTCGCCTTCCCTTGGGGCACGCCGGTCGATCCGGACGCGGTCCGGCAAAAGCTCTCCACCGGCGACTTCGACGCACTCACGCTGATTCACAACGAGACTTCCACCGGACTGATGAACCCTCTGTGGGAGATCGCGGCAGTAATGCGGGAGTTCCCGGATGTCTCCTTTATCCTGGACACGGTTTCATCTTTCAGCGTTCTGAAGATCCCCTTCGACGAACTGGGGATCGACGTGATGCTGGCCAGCACCCAGAAGGCGCTGGCGCTCCCTCCCGGAGCGGCCCTCTTCGCGGTTTCCGAGCGTGCGCTGGCGAAGGCGGCTACCGTTCCGGGTCGTGGCTACTATTTCGACTTCCTCGAGTTTCAGCAGAACCACGAGAAAAACATGACGCCGAGCACCCCTTCGATCGGCCATCTCTATGCGCTTCGGCAGAAGCTTGCGGAGATCGCCACGGAAGGAGTCGAGCAGCGCTATGCGCGCCACCGTGAGAACGCCACGATCGTCCGCTCCTGGATTAAGGAGAAGGGCTTTGCGCTCTTCCCGAAGGAGGAATTTGCCTCCCTCTCCCTCACCTGTGCCTCGAACACGCGAAAAATCGACGTGGCGAAATGGATCCAGATCCTGAGGAACCGCTTTCACTGCGCGATCGACGGCGGATACGGAAAGCTCAAGGGTCAAACCTTCCGTATCTCCCACATGGGGGACGAGACGCCGCAGACCGTTCGGCAGCTTCTCGGTTGGCTCGAGGAGTGCCTGGACGAGATGGGCTGATCGCTCCGCGTTCCGGGCTCGCGGCGGTCTACCTCGTCTTCTCTCCCACGAGAAACATCGCCGGGTGTTCCATCTCGATCCCTCGTTCCGTCCGGAGCTTGCCGAGCTTGCCTTTGAGCGCCGCGATAATCCGTTCCCGGTTTTCCTCCGGCAGGCCGGAAAGAAATCTTCCCGAGCTGCTGGCGAAGAGAAAGGTGACGACCTCGTCCGGATCCTTTGCGTAATCCGCAAAGGGGAGAACCTGGAAATCGACGATTCTGAATCCGGCCTGCCCGGCGAGATCTTGAAGCTCCCTTCGGCCAATCCGGAAGGGAGATAAGAAGACGCCGGGCGGCACTTCCCCCAGCACCTCGCGAATCGAATCCTTGATCAGCTCTCGCACGCGGGACGGCTGATTCTTGTACCCCGTGCTGATCCCGATCCTTCCTCCCGGCTTCAAGATCCGATGAATTTGTCGAAGGGTCTCCTCCTTCTTTTCGATCCAGTGGAAAACGTAGTTGAGATAGACCCGATCGTAGGAGTCGCTTGAAAAGGAGGAGAGATCGTCGGATCCCGCTACTTCGAAGGAAAGGCCGGCCTCCTCTCGCCGCTTCGCGATTGCAATCCGATGAGGAGAGGGATCGATGCCGAGCACCTTCCCCTGCGGCCCGACGAGTTTTGCCACATATTGCGCGAGCCTGCCGGTTCCGCATCCAATGTCCAAGACGGAATCTCCCGGTTGGATCGAGAGTAGGGAGACGAGCTTCCGCCCCTGGATAAATTGCGGCCTGCTCACAGCCTCGTATTGGGCGGCAAGCTCGGGCGTGTCGCGCGAAGCCGCAGAGGCGGCGAAAAGGCGGCTAAACCCTGCCTCCCTTAGGGCAAGGAGCGTCAGGCAGAGAATAAGAATCTTTATCGCATCTCCTTCGACAACCGGGAAGTCGGTCTTCCTCGATCCGGAGTTCCTCTCCCGAGAACGAGAACCCCGGCGCGAACCGGTGTTCCTAATAGGCTTTTCCAAAAAGAACGCGATATTCCCCGGGCCTGCCGGTGAAGGGACAGATCCCCGCTTCGGATCCCTGGTCGAGGGGAATGCAGCGAATCGTGACCTTCTGCTCCTCGTGAATCTTCTCTTCCATCTCCGCATCCCCGGACCATGCAACTTCGGCGAACCCTCCGTGAATTTCCGGATTTTCCGGGTCTGCCGGGGTAAAAAATGCGGCGAACTCCTCGCGGGATTCAATGCGGCGGGTATGGGCCGCTCGAAAGGCGTCCGCCCGCTTCCAAAAGCCTTCCTGCATCTCCGACAAGGTCCGCTCCACTCCGGCCACGAACTCTCGCACCGGCATGGAAAGCCGCTCCCGGGGAGACCGATCTCGCCGGCTGACCGAAACCGTTCTCGCGGCAACCTCCCGCGGGCCGATTTCAAGACGCAGAGGCACCCCCTTTTTCACCCACTCCCAATTTTTGGAACCGCCGGCGAGCGGACGAGCATCGATCTCCACGCGAAGCGGCTCCCCCCCATAACTCTTCTCCGCCAGTTCCCCCGCCAGCCGCGAGCAGGCTTCCTCGACCGCGGCCCTCTCCTCCTCTCGCCGGATCAGCGGCAGGAGGACGATCTGCGTGGGAGCGACGCGGGGGGGAAGGGCCAGGCCATTGTCGTCGGAATGGGCCATGATCAGTGTGCCCACCAACCGAGTGCTCACTCCCCAGCTCGTCGTCCAAGCATACTCTTGCCGGTCCTCTGGGGAGAGAAAGGCGATCCCATTGGCACGGGCAAAATTCTGCCCCAAAAAGTGGGAGGTGCCCGCTTGGATCGCTTTTCGATCCTGGACAAGGACTTCCAGCGTTAAGGTACGGACGGCCCCCGGGAATCGCTCCCGAGGGGTCTTCTCTCCGGCAACCGCCGGGAGCGCGAGCATCTCTTGCAAAAACCCTTCGTAAAGCTGCAGCATGCGGAGAGCCTCGGCTCCGGCCTCCTCGGCCGTCTGATGCGCCGTGTGTCCCTCTTGCCACAGGAACTCGCTGGTCCGCAGGAAAAGCCTGGGCCGCAGCTCCCAACGCACTACATTGGCCCACTGGTTGATCCGCAAGGGCAGATCTCGATACGAGTGGATCCAGCGGGCGAAGGCCGCCCCGATGATCGTCTCCGACGTCGGACGGACTACCAGGGGCTCCGCGAGCGGCGCTCCCGGCACCAGGCGCCCTTCCGACGCCTCCAGCCGGTGATGGGTGACCACGGCACACTCCTTGGCGAACCCTTCGACATGCTCCGCCTCTTTTTCGAGGAAGCTCAATGGGATGAAGAGCGGGAAGTAGGCGTTGCGATGGCCGGCCGCCTTGATTCTCCGATCGAGCTCCCGCTGCATCCTCTCCCAGATCGCATATCCCCAGGGCTTGATGATCATGCAGCCGCGCACCTCGGAATTTTCCGCCAAGTCCGCAGCGGCGATGACCTGCTGATACCACTCGGGAAAATCTTCCTGGCGAGTCGGGGAAATGGCTGGCCGTTCCGTCATCTGAACCGTTGTCTTCCTGATTTATCTTCCTAACGCACCACCTCCCTTGGGAACAAGCGCAATGGAGAAGAAGGGTTTTCCCTTCTTGCCAGAAACCGGCGCATTCCGGTATGGATAATCCGTGTCTACCGTTGCAATCGATGTTGCTTATGTCGCGGATCTCGCGCGCCTGCGCCTCTCCCCGGAAGAAATTGAGACCTTCGAAAATCAGCTAGAGCAGGTGCTCGCCTATGTGAGGAAGCTCGAGGAGGTGGAGGTCGACGAAGTCGCTCTCGCCGGCGAGGGGGAGGGATTTCAGAATCGACTGCGGCCGGATCGCTCTCTTCCGGAGCTTACCCAAGCCGAGGTACTGGCAAACGCGCCCCAGCAAGCGAACGGACTCTTTCTCGTACCGCGGATCCTCGAATAAGCCTCGCGTTGTGAGCCCCGCCTTATCTACAATCCATGAGCTGCGCAAGCAGCTTCTGTCCAAAGAGATCCATCCAACTGAGCTTGTTGAGTCCCTCCTCGATCGCATCTCTTCGATCGATCCCAAGATCCGAGCATATAACTATCTGCACCCGGAGCGCGCCCTCGAATCAGCCAAAAGAGCCGACGTCTCACTCCCATTGGGGGGAATCCCCATCGCCATTAAAGATCTGATCAATGTTCGCGGGGAACCATGCACCTGCTCCTCCCGGATCCTGGAAGGATATATCGCGCCCTACGACGCGACCGTCATCGAGCGGCTTCGCTCGGCCGGAGCGATCCTTCTGGGACGGACGAATATGGATGAGTTTGCGATGGGCTCCTCCACCGAAAATTCGGCTTGGGGCGTTACCCGCAATCCTTGGGATCTTTCGCGCGTGCCAGGAGGGAGCAGCGGAGGCTCGGCGGCTGCCGTAGCGGCTCACGAAGCGGTAGCGGCCCTCGGAAGCGACACGGGAGGATCGATTCGTCAGCCCGCCGCCTTTTGCGGCTGCGTGGGCCTGAAGCCGACCTACGGACGGGTCTCGCGGTATGGCCTGACGGCCTTTGCGTCGAGCCTGGATCAAATCGGACCGCTCACCAAGACGGTCGCCGACGCGGCGCTGCTCCTGGAGATCATCGCCGGGGCAGACCCGCGGGACAACACCTGCAAACCCGAGCCCGTGCCCTCCTTTTCGACCAAGCTCGGAGAGGAGATCCGAGGAATGACCCTCGGCGTCCCCAAGGAGTACTTCGTGAGCGGGATCGATCCGGAGGTAGAGGCTGCGATCCGGCAGGCGATCTCCCACCTCGAAGGGTTGGGAGCAACCATTCGGGAAATCTCCCTTCCCCACACCTCCTACTCGATCGCCTCCTACTACCTTGTCGCCACCGCGGAGGCATCGGCCAATCTGGCAAGGTTCGACGGCATGCGCTACGGAAGGCGCGCTTCCGGAAGCAGCGACCTTCTCGAGACCTATGGGCGCACGCGGACGGAAGGCTTCGGCCGCGAGGTGAAACGCCGGATCCTCTTGGGCACCTATGCGCTCAGCTCCGGCTACTATGATGCCTACTATCTTCGGGCGCAAAAGGTGAGAATGCGGATCCGCCAGGACTTCCTTGCCGCGTTCCACGATTGTCAGGCGATCCTCACCCCGACTTCTCCGACACCGGCCTTCCGTCTCGGCGAACGGACAGAGGACCCTCTGCAGATGTATCTGGCGGACATCTTTACGATCGCGGTCAACCTCGCGGGGCTCTGTGCGATCTCGCTACCCTGCGGCTTTACGCAAACCGGCCTTCCCATCGGTCTTCAAATCATCGGTCCGATGTGGAAAGAAGAGACGATTCTCCAACTAGGACATGCCTACGAGCAGAGCACGGACTGGCACACGCGCCGGCCGTCTCTCGGATAAGGATACTGCCATGACGTACGAAGCGGTCATCGGTCTTGAGGTTCACGTTCAACTAAAGACGGAGACCAAGCTCTTTTGCGGATGCCGGAACGAGTTCGGAGCCGAGCCGAATAGCCACCTCTGTCCGGTCTGCCTGGGTCTCCCCGGCGCTCTCCCGGTTCCCAACGAGGAGGCCATCGTCAAGACGATCCTCACGGGCCTCATGGTGGGTTCGATGATCCCGTCGCGCGCCAAGTTCGACCGGAAAAACTACTTCTATCCGGACATGCCCAAGAACTACCAGATTTCCCAGTATGACCAGCCTCTCTGCCTGGGAGGTGGAGTAACCCTCCCTGCGCTCGCCTTCCCAAAGGATGCGCAAAAGGAGCCGCAGGCTCTCGCCAACAAGAGGGTTCGACTCGTGCGGATCCACTTGGAAGAGGACGTGGGCAAATCGTTTCACCTGGAGAACTATAGCGGGATCGACTTCAACCGGGCCGGAACCCCTCTCATGGAGATTGTGACGGAGGCCGATCTGACCACCCCGGAAGAAGCTTTCGCCCTGCTCACGACGCTTCGGGAGATCCTGCGATATGGGAAGGTCAGCGACGTCGACATGGAGAAGGGACAGCTCCGCTGTGATGTGAACATCAGCGTGCGGCCGGTGGGAACCGAAGCCTTCGGCGTCAAGCGGGAGGTCAAGAACCTCAACAGCATCAGCGCCGTCCGAAGGGCGCTCAGGCATGAAATCCAGACGCAGATCGAACTCGTCTCTTCTGGAGCGGAGTTGGTCCAGCAGACCATGCGATGGGACGAT
Organism: Methylacidiphilaceae bacterium; assembly: GCA_050179015.1. GTDB lineage: Bacteria > Verrucomicrobiota > Verrucomicrobiia > Methylacidiphilales > Methylacidiphilaceae > Methylacidimicrobium. The sequence goes on from JBFXFN010000002.1 coordinate 21,768, forward strand.
GCGCGAGGGGAGACGACTCCCATGCGCACCAAGGAGCAGGCTCACGACTACCGCTATTTTCCCGACCCCGACCTGCTCCCGATCCACTGCGAAGGCCGGCTTCGCAAGGAAGCCGAACGGCGCATGCCCGAGCTTCCCGAAAGGAAGAAGAGCCGACTTTCTCAGACCTACGGCCTTTCGGAGTACCAGGCGAGCGTCCTCGCTTCGGACCCTCCTCTCGCCGACTTCTTTGAGCAGGCGGCCCGTTCGACCCGTAACCCGGTTGCTTTGGCCAACCTGACCCTCAACGACTTCCTGGCGCTGCGCCAGGAAGCTCCAGCGGAGGCCCAGGTTCCGCCGGAATATTTCGGCGAGCTGGCGGATCTCATCGCCGACGGGCAGATCAACTCCCGGCAGGGACGGGAGGTGCTGGCGATCCTGCTCCAAACTCCCAGGCCGCCGAAGGAGATCGCCGAGGAGCGCGGCCTGGCTCAGATCTCGGATGCGCGCGCATTGGAGGCCTTCTGCCGGGAGGCGATCTCCGCGAATCCCAAGAGCGTCGCCGACTACCAAGCGGGAAAGCTAGCCGCCATCAACGCGCTCAAGGGATTCGTCATGAAAAAGACCCGAGGACAGGCCAACGCCCAGCGCATCCACGCGCTCCTAGAAGACCTGCTCCGGCAGCCATAATGTCCTGCCGGCACCCGCCGGCATCATTTCTGTCTTGTGCAGCTCCGGAGGAAACCGTACACGAAAGATCTTGGAGGCGCTTTTCCGGGCTGAGACGATGTTGGTGCTCGGGACTGATCGGCCCGCTTCTCAAGAGGCGTCACCCTTCTTTCCCGGCAAGGATCTGTCGAGATGACCTTGGCCATCGCCCTCGGGTGCTCGGCAGCGCTCCTCCTGCTGAGTATGGCAAGCCTTGCGCTGAGCCGTTTTTCCGGCAGAAGTGCGGTCGTCTATGCCTCTACCCTTGCCGTCAGCCTCGTCTCCTTAGTGTGCAGCCTCCAAGAGCTTCTTTCTCCTTCCGGAAGCACTCCGACGGTAACCCTTCCCTTGGGCGTACCTTGGCTCGGCGCGCATTTCCGCATGGACGCTCTCTCCGCGCTCTTCCTGACGATCATCGGCTGGGGCGGCGTCTCCAGTTCCCTCTTTGCCCTTGGTTACGGCCGCCACGAGCCGGTGCCGGGACGCGTCCTCCCTTTTTTCCCGCTCTTTCTTGCCGGCATGAGCTGGGTTGTTCTCGCCGACGACGCCTATGTCTTCCTCTTCGCCTGGGAGCTCATGTCACTGGCTTCCTGGGCCCTTGTCGTGGCGCACCACCACGAGGAAGAAAATGCGCGTGCGGGGCATGTCTACCTGACCATGGCCGCCTTCGGCGCCTTTACGCTTCTTCTCGCGTTCGGATTGCTGGCGGGCGCAGGCGGTGGCTATGCGTTCTCGACGATGCGCGCAGTCGCGCTCTCCCCGGTGACGGCAGGGGTCGTGCTTCTGCTGGCGACGACCGGCGCCGGCTCCAAAGCCGGTCTTTTCCCGCTCCACGCATGGCTTCCGTTGGCTCATCCGGCGGCTCCGAGCCATGTCTCCGCGCTGATGAGCGGAGTAATGACCAAGGTGGCGGTTTATGGCTTCGTGCGAATCGTCTTCGACCTCCTTGGGCCGCCTTCCTGGGAAGGCAGCTTCTTGGTGCTCTTTCTGGCTGGGGTGACCACGGTTCTCGGGGTGCTCTACGCCCTGATGCAACATGATCTGAAGCGGCTGCTGGCCTACCATACCGTGGAAAATATCGGGATCGTCTTCGTCGGCCTTGGTCTTTCCTTGGCCTTTGCCGCAAACCGCGCTCCGTGGGCCGCCGCTCTTTCTCTTACCGCTTCTCTTTTCCACGTGGTCAACCACTCCTTGTTCAAGAGCCTGCTCTTCTTCGGCTCGGGCGCGGTGCTGACGGCGACGGGGGAGCGAGACATGGGGAAGATGGGCGGACTCATCCATCGAATGCCTCGTACCGCGATCGCATTCTTGATCGGATGCATCGCGATCTCGGCTCTCCCTCCCCTCAACGGCTTCGCCTCCGAATGGCTCACGTTCCAGGCGATCTTGGTAAGCCCCGATCTTCCCCAATGGGCTCTCAAATTCCTGATCGTCGCGGTCGGGGCCCTCCTTGCTCTGTCCGCGGCTCTGGCGGCGGCCTGTTTCGTCAAGGCGTTCGGGATTAGCTTCTTGGGAAGACCTCGCTCTTCCCGTGCAGCCAATGCGGTGGAGACCGACCGCTGGTCGCTTTCCGCCCTGTTCGCAAACGCGCTCTTCTGCTTGTTGGCGGGCCTCTTCCCCGGCCAGGTCGTCAATGCGCTCGGACCGGCGGTAAAGGAATTTGCCGGAGAGGCTCTGCCGAAGCAGAGCGCTCCTTTTTGGGCGCCGATGATGCCGATCGCCCAAAATCGAAACTCCTATGACGCTTTCCTGCTCTTCATCCTGCTTGCCTTAGCCGGCTTGGGAGCCGCGGGACTGGTGCGCTGGCTCGGGTATCGCCCAATTCGGCGCTCCGCCGCTTGGGATTGCGGATATCCCGAAGCGAGCCCCGCCTCGCAATATACCGCAGCGAGCTTCGCTCAGCCGATCCGGCGCGTCTATGCCTCCAGCGTGTTCGGGGCCCGGGAAGAAGTGGCAACGGTGCCGCCGGGCGACCCGCACCCCGCCCGAATCACCGTAAAAATTCACGATCCGGCGTGGGAGGGACTCTATGTGCCGATCGGCAAGATGGTCTCGTTTCTCGCGGATCGGCTCAATCCGATGCAGTTTCTCACGATCCGTCGCTATCTCCTCCTGGTTTTTCTCCTTCTGGTCTTCCTGTTGCTCCTGCTTAGCCTATGGATCTGATCCGTCCCGCTTTCGTCCAAGCTGCACAGATGGCCCTGGTCCTTCTCTTGGCTCCGGGGCTCACCGGCTTAGTCCGGAAGGTGAAGGCTCGTCTGCTGGGCCGCCAAGGGCCGGCGATTGTTCAGCCCTATCGGGATCTCCGACGTCTTTTTCGCAAGAGCCCCGTCTTGGCGCCCAACGCATCCTGGCTCTTCCGCATCGGTCCCTACCTGATTTTCTCGTTCACCTGGCTTGCGACCGCTCTGGTTCCCACTTTCTGCTTGGGCCTGCCGTTCGGACCTTGGGCGGATCTCATTGCAATCACGGCCCTCCTAGGGAGCGCACGATTCTTTTTGGCTCTGTCCGCTCTCGACGCAGGCACGAGCTTCGGCGGCATCGGAGCCAGCCGGGAGATGTTGATCGCTTCCTTGGCGGAGCCGGCGATGCTCCTAGTGGTCTTTGCCTTGGCCCTGGTTGCAGGCTCGACCGAGCTTTCCGCAATTACGGCCTACTTGCTCTCCCCCTCCGTCGGCCTTCGCGTGTCGATGGCTCTGGCGCTTGCGGCACTGCTTCTGATCGCCCTCGCCGAGAACAGTCGGCTGCCGATCGATAATCCGGCAACGCATCTGGAGCTCACCATGGTGCACGAGGCGATGGTCCTCGAACACTCCGGGCGCCACCTGGCCCTCCTCGAACTGGGCGCTTCCCTCAAGCTCCTGCTCTACTTTTCGTTGATTGGAACGATCTTCGTCCCCTGGGGTCTGGCTGCGCCGGACGCCTCTCCCTTTGCCTATCTGGCCGGCGGCCTCTTCTACCTGCTCAAGCTTGCGGTCGCCGGAGTCGTACTCGGGATTTTCGAGACGGCTCTTGCGAAAATGCGCCTCTTCCGCGTTCCCGACTTCCTTGGAGCGGCCCTCATGCTAGGCCTGCTCGCCACCCTTCTCCGATTCGTTTCCGGCAGCCTATGAAGACATGACCCGACCACGACTCTATGAATACTCTCGGCTTTGACGTTGCCCACCTGCTCTCCGGCAGCCTCGTACTGGTGAGCTTCATGCTGCTCTACCAGGATCGGGTCCTTGCTCTGCTCCGGATGTTCACTCTTCACGCGCTGATCCTCTCCTTATCGGTCGCTTGGCAGGCCTTCATTCAGAGCGCTCCGCACCTCTACATCACAGCGGCGATCGCTCTGGTCTTTAAAGCAATCCTTATTCCCACGGCGCTGCGCCGCATCGTCGCCCAGCTTCGCATCCATCAGGTACTGGAGACTGTCGGAGGAATCGGTCCGACGATGCTTGGTGGCATGGCTCTCGTCGCGCTCTCCCTGGTTGTAACGCTGCGAACCACTCCACCTGGCGACCGCCTCTCTCGGGAAGATCTCGCTTTTGCCCTCGCGGTGATTCTGCTGGGAATGCTGATGATCGTCACGCGACGCAACGCGATCAGTCAGGTGGTCGGTTTCATGTCCTTGGAGAACGGACTCATTCTCTCGGCTGCCGGAGCCAAAGGGATGCCGCTCGTCGTCGAAATCAGCGTGGCGTTTGCGGTGCTCATCGCTTTCATCGTGATCGGCGTTTTCCTTTTCCGCATCCGGGAGCGATTCGATACGGTCGACATCCTTGTCGTCGACCGATTCCGAGGAGAAAGGCGATGATCCCCCTTTCCTTCGACCCGACGCCTTGGGCTCTCTTGGTCCCCGCGGCATCCGCTCTGCTTCTGGCCATGATCCGAGACTGGCGGAGCGCGGCTCTCGTCAACATTCTCGCCAGCTTTCTCTCGTTCTGCCTCGCGCTCTGTCTCATCGCCGCCCCTCGTAGAGAGTTGGGACGCTACCTCCTTGTCGATGACCTCAACGTGGTGTTTATCGTCCTCAATGCCTTCGTCGGCTTTACGACGAGCCTCTTCAGCGCAGGCTACATCCGGCACGAAATCGCAACCGGCAGGCTCACCCCGCGCATCCTCCGGTTCTACCATGCCATGTACCAGCTGCTTCTCTTCGGGATGACGCTCGCCCTCTTCGCCGACAACATAGGCGTCCTCTGGGCGGCCGTGGAGATGGCCACCCTCACCACCGTGGTGATGGTAGGCACCTACCGGACCCACGAAGCGGTGGAAGCATCTTGGAAATACATGATGCTGAGCAGCGTCGCCATTGCTTTGGCCCTGTTCGGAACCATCCTCGTCTACATGGCGGCCCGACAGGCCATCGGGGAAGGAGCCGAAGCAATGCGCTGGAGCACCCTATTCACCCATTCCGCCGCACTCGATCCCCCCCTGCTCAGCCTCGCCTTTCTTTTCGTGCTGCTGGGATATGGAACCAAGGTAGGCCTATTTCCGCTCCATGCCTGGCTGCCCGATGCCCATGCCGAGGGCCCGACGCCGATTTCCGCCGTGCTCTCAGGCCTCCTCCTGAACGTCGCCCTGTACGCCGTAATCCGATTCAAAATACTCCTGGCGGGGAATCCGCATGTTCTTGCCCCAGGACCGATCCTGATTGCCATGGGATTGACCACCGTGCTCTTCGCGGCCTTCATGCTCTACCGTCGCCGAGATATCAAGAGGCTCTTCGGCTACTCGTCGATCGAGCACATGGGAATCATCACCTTTGCTTTCGGGCTGGGAAACCCCCTGGCGAGCTTTGCAGGACTACTCCACATGGCGCTCCACAGCCTTACCAAGTCCGGGATCTTCTTCATGGTGGGCCATATTTCCCAAGTCAAGGGAACGCAGAAGATCGCCGAAATCCGGGGACTCACCGAAAGCCACCCTTTCCTCGGATGGGGGCTGCTCGCCGGAACCGTGGCGATCATCGGGATGCCACCCTTCGGCATTTTCCTTAGCGAGTTCCTGATCGTGAGCAGCGGCTTTTCCAACCACCCGTGGATCATCCTGCTCTTCCTTCTCGGTCTTCTCGTCGCCTTTTCGGGGCTCGTCCTCCGAGTCTCCGGGATGGCCTTCGGCAAGCCGATCGGACACGTGGAGCCCATCCGGGTGGTGCCCATGGCTTTCTTCATCCACATTCTCTTGGTGCTCGCCGCCGGAGTCTTTCTCCCGGACGCGATCGTCGGCTGGTTCCGGCGGACGGCACTCCTCCTCCGATAGCCCCCGAAGATCATGCCGACCTCTCCTCCGCCCACAATCCACGACCCGTCGCCAAGCGCCTCCACATCGGCTGCGATCCGCCCTTCCCTTCTCGAACTCTTGCGTAGCCGCAACCTTGCCGAGCACCGCCGACCATGGCCCCGCTTCGTGGTCGATCGCTCCCTCTGGCAGACAGCGGGCTCCATCCTTGCCGAAGGGAGCGGCTCTCTCCTCGCTCTTTGGGGCGAGCCGGACCGGATCCATCTCTCCTTTTGGGAACCGGCCCACGAAGAAGCCGGAATGATCAGCCTCCCTTGTCCGGAAGGACGATTCCCCTCGATCGGCAGGATGCATCCTCCCGCGTTGCGCTTGGAGAGGGCGATCCACGATCTCTTCGGACTCATGGCCGAAGAGAGCCCCGATCCGAGACCATGGCTCGATCACGGGGCATGGGACATCCGCTTTCCCTTGGGAAAGACCACTCCCACGAACGGGCCGACCCCCTATCCTTTTCTTCCGGCGGAAGGCGAGGAGCTCCATCAAGTTCCCGTCGGTCCGGTCCACGCGGGCATTATCGAGCCGGGCCACTTCCGGTTCACGGCGGCAGGGGAGACCGTCGTCCGTCTAGAGGAGAGGCTTGGCTACGTCCATCGGGGAATCGAAAGAATGCTCTGCGGAGCCGAGATCGAGCATGCGGCCAAGCTCGCGGCGCGCGTATCCGGCGATACGACCGCGGCCTACTCCTCCGCCTTCGCCAGAGCTGTGGAAGCGGCCCTCGGCATCGAGGCCCCGCCCGTCGCTCACTGGCTGCGGGCTCTCTGTATCGAGATCGAGCGGGTAGCAAACCATCTCGGAGACGTGGGGGCGATCTGTAACGATGCAGCTTTCCCGCGAATGCAAGCCTTTTGCGCCATTCTCCGAGAGAAAGTCCTGCGTGCCGCCGACCGCTGCTTCGGCCACCGGCTCATGATGGACCAGATCATCCCCGGCGGCATCCGCTCCGTCCCCGCGCCCGAAGCGCTTCGGGGATTCCGAGAGCTGGCGCAGCAGATCGCCGACTCCCTTCCCGAGATTCTAAAGGTCTATGAAACCACCCCCTCGCTTCAAGATCGGGTGGCAGGCACTGGAGTTCTTTCCCGGGATCTGGCAAACCAATATGGATGCGGGGGGGTGATCGGACGCGCCTCCGGCCGCCCGTTCGATGCCCGACTCCATCTCCCCTACGCTCCCTATCCTAGCCTGCGCTTTTCGGTCGCGGTCCGGGAAGAAGGCGACGTCGACGCTCGTGTTTCGATCCGGATCCGTGAAGTCGAACAGAGCCTCGGCCTCATTTTGCAGATCGTCGACGGGCTGCCGGAAGGAACTGCTTCCGTACCGCTATGTCGGACAGAAGCCTCAACCGGAGAGGGGCTAGCTCTCGTGGAAGGCTTCCGCGGAGACATCTTCGCCTGGGTCCGGCTCGACGAAAAAGGCCGCATCGAACGCTGTCATCTTCGCGATCCCTCCTGGTTTCAATGGCCCCTGCTCGAAGCGGCGATTTACGGCAACATCATTGCCGACTTCCCGCTCTGCAATAAGTCCTTTAACTGTTCGTATGCCGGCCATGACCTCTGACCCGCTCCGCCCCTCCCTTTTCGGCTTGGTCCGTTCGGGCCTGCCAGAACCGGCTCCACCGGTAGACGAAACGGCCGTCCAACAGCTCAGCCGCCGGCTGGACGAAACGGCAAGGAGGCGACTCGGGCGCAGCCTCGGTCTCCGCCTGGTGGATGCAGGCTCCTGCAACGGCTGCGAGCTCGAGCTTCACGCGCTCCAGAACCCCTTCTACGATCTCGAACGCTTCGGCCTTCGTTTCGTCGCATCTCCTCGCCATGCCGACGTCCTTCTCGTCACAGGCCCGACAACACGAAACATGCGGGAGGCCCTCGAACGAACCTACCATGCCATCCCAGAACCCAAATGGGTGGTGGCGGTGGGGGATTGCGCCGCGACCGGCGGTCTCTTTTCGGATGTCTACGCCTGCGTAGGGGCGGCAGAGAGGGTGATTCCGGTCGACCTGACGATTCCCGGCTGTCCGCCGCGACCGAGGGATCTCCTGGCGGGTCTTCTCGCCCTTTTCGAAAGCACGGGAAAGACCGGCCGCCCCTGAACCGGGAAGGGAGGACCGGAGGCAGGCTATTGGGAAGGTCGAAATCTCCAGGAGGAGAGAGACGGATGCAGAAAAAAGCTTGGCGTGAAGACCATTGAGCGCAAAGGTGGCCGTCCTCGCCAGGAGAAAACCTTAGGTGAAATTTCAGAGAGCACTTCTTTTCGACGGACAGGGCGCCCAAGAGGTCGGAATGGGGAAAGACCTCTATGAGGCCTACCCGGACCTGCGCCGCCTCTATGAGGAGGCGGAGCGGGTGCTCGAGATGCCGCTCCGTTCGTTGAGCTTTGCCGGCCCAGGGGAGGCCTTGGCCGAAACCGTCGCCGCTCAACCCGCTCTCTTCGTCCACGGCTTTGCCCTTTTCACCCTTCTCCAAAAGCGTCTTCCGGCTTTCCGCTTCTCCGCGGTCGCCGGACTCTCCTTGGGTGAGCTGACGGCCCACGCCGCAGCGGGCACATTCTCTTTCTCCGACGGGCTCCGGCTGGTGCGAAAGCGCGCCATGGCGATCCAAAGGGCCACGGAAGAATCCCCTGGCTCCATGGTCGCGCTGCTCGGGGCAGATCGGCGCACGGCGGAAGAGATCGCCCGCGAGGCTCGCGTGGATGTAGCCAATTACAACGCGCCCGATCAAATCGTCCTCTCGGGAACGTGCCAAGGCTTGAATCTTGTCCAGCAACTCGCCGGCGAGCGACATGTACGCAAGGTCATCCCGCTAAACGTTTCAGGAGCGTTTCACTCGCGACTGATGAGCGGAGCGGCCGAGGAACTGGCCATCTTTCTCAAGGATTTTCCCCTGGCAATCCCGCGCGTCCCGGTCTATTCGAATTATCTCGCTCGACCCGTGCAGCAGCCGGAAGAGATCCGTCAGAGCCTGGCAGGCCAGGTAGCGGGTTCGGTGCGGTGGGAGGATTGCATCCGGAGAATGCGCGATTGCCAGATCAATCAATTCATCGAGATTGGCCCTCGCCCGATCCTGGTGGGCCTGCTGCGCCGGATCGCGCCGGAAGCGCAAGGAGTCGCCCTCGCGGGAGTTCAGGATCTAGACTCTTATGAGCACGAACTCGTTAAGTAACAAGGTTGCCGTGGTGACCGGCACCGGCCGCGGCATCGGCAAGGCCGTCGCCCTTCGGCTGGCGCGGATGGGGGCGGCCGTCGCCTGTGTCAGCCGGAAGAAGCAGGACGCCGACGCGACCGCCGTGGAGATCGCCGACCTCGGTGGCAAGGGGAAGGGATATGGAACCGACGTCCGCCTCAAGCAAGAGGTCGACGAAACGAGCCGAAGCATTCTTCAGGATTTTGGGCAGGTCGATATCCTCGTGAACAACGCGGGAATCACCCGGGATGGACTGGTCATCCGCATGTCCGACGAGGACTGGGATCTTGTGCTCGACACCAATCTTAAGGGCGCCTTTTTATGGATCCGCGCTTACAGCCGTCACTTCCTCGAACGGCGTTCCGGGAAAATCGTAAATATATCGTCGGTGGCGGGGCTGATGGGAAATCCGGGACAAGCAAACTACTCCTCGTCCAAGGCGGGCTTGATTGGTTTGACCAAGTCGATCGCGCGGGAACTCGCCTCCCGGGGCATTACCGCCAACGCCGTATGTCCCGGCTTCATCGAAACCGATATGACGAAAAACCTGCCTGAGAAGGCTCGGTCTCGACTTCTCGAAGAGATTCCGCTGAGGCGTTTCGGCCAAGTCGAAGAGGTGGCGGGGCTTGTCGCGTTTCTCTGCGGGCCCGACTCCGATTACATAACCGGTCAAGTTTTCGTCGTCGATGGAGGCCTTCTGGCTTGACCGGGCCCTCGGAAATAGCGACGAGAGAATGGCACACGAATGAGAATGCGACCGGAAGGAAAGACCGATACGAATCGGCCATGTCACGTAGATGACCTTGCATGGCAGATGCGGCTTTCTCAAGATTTCTGCGACTTTTTGGTTGCTAAATCCCGATTCCATTCCTAACTAGCCTCGAACTCGAAGGAGACTGGACTTTATGGCAGAGAAGAAACCGATCGAAGAACGTGTAAAAGAGATGATCGTAGAGCAGCTCGGGGTCAACCCGGAGCAGGTGACGTCCAAGGCCAAGTTTATCGAAGATCTCGGGGCGGATTCCCTGGATACGGTGGAGTTGGTCATGGCATTCGAGGAAGAGTTCAACGTGGAAGTTCCGGACGAAGAGGCGGAAAAGCTCCAGACGGTGGGCGATGTCGTCCGATACATCGAAGAGCATGTAGAGGAAGAAAGTTAGCTTCTGAGCCCCATGTTTCGCTCTCGCTCGCTTGCCAGCCGTACGGCGGGTAGTCGGATCGCCTTTCTCGCATGACACGTCGGGTCGTGGTTACAGGGTTCGGGGCCGTGACCCCCAACGGCAACGACGCAAATGCCCTTTGGGAGAGCGTGCGAAACGGCCGGAGCGGGATTGGCCGCGTTACCGCCTTTGACACGACGGGATACGATTGCCTCATCGCCGGCGAGGTGCGCGGCATCGACCTGAGCCAGGTGTTCCGCAATCCGAAGGAAGCTCGCCGAGCCGACCGGTTTTCTCAGTTGGCGATGGCCGCTGCAAAGGAGGCGGTGCGCCATGCGGGACTACTCACCGAGCAGGAAGATCCCTCCCGAATCGGGGTGATCGTCGGGTCGGGCATCGGCGGGTTGAAGACCCTTGAGGATCAGCATACGGTGCTGCTTCAAAAGGGTCCCAAGCGGACTTCCCCGCTCATGATCCCGATGATGATCACCAACATCGCTTCAGGAATGATCGCGATCGAATTCGGCTACCAGGGTCCCAATTTTTGCGTAGTGACTGCCTGCGCGACGGCGGCCCAGTGCATCGGGGAAGCCTGGCGTCTAATCCGCGACCAGGAAGCCGAAGTAATCCTCGCGGGGGGGAGTGAGGCCGCCGTAGTTCCTCTGGGATTATCCGGTTTTGCCAACATGAAAGCCCTGAGCCTCCGAAACGACGACCCCCAAAAAGCTTCGCGGCCGTTCGACAGGGATCGGGACGGCTTCGTCTTGAGCGAAGGAGCGGGAATCGTGGTGCTCGAGGAGCTCGAGCATGCGAAGAAACGGGGCGCTCCTATCCTGGGAGAGATCATCGGCTACGGGCTTTCCGCAGACGCCTCGCACATCACCTCCCCCGATCCCAGCGGACGATGCGCCGCCCGAGCGATGCGCGCGGCACTCAAGCGGGCTGGCAAAAAACCGGAGGAGATCGATTATATCAATGCACACGCGACCTCCACGCAGCAAGGCGACGTCTGCGAAGCGCTAGCCATTCAGAGTGTCTTCGGTCCCCACGTGAAGAGTGTTCCGGTCAGCGCAACCAAATCCATGACCGGGCATTGCCTCGGAGCCGCCGGAGCCGTGGAGCTCATCCTCTGCCTGCAAGCCTTGGAAGCGCAACTGATTCCTCCGACAATCAACCTCGACAATCCCGACCCTGCGTGCGATCTTCACCATGTCCCTTATCAGGCGAGAGAAAGTAGATTGCGGGTAGCCATGAGCAACTCCTTCGGCTTCGGCGGACACAATGCTTCCCTGGTAGTGGCGAAGTTCGAATAGAAGGAAGAGATCGCACCATGAAGGCAAACATTCACCCCGAGTATGGGGAGACGACCATGACCTGCGCCTGCGGGGCCGTCTATCATACTCGCTCCACCAAGAATCGGCTTCGACTAGGAATCTGCTCTTCTTGCCATCCCCTTTTCACGGGACAACAGAAGCTCGTGGACACGGCGGGAAGAGTGGAAAAGTTCATGCGCCGCTTTGGCAATAAGATGCCGAACATGACGGCCGCCCCTTCCAAGCCCGACAAGAAGACCAAGAAATAGCCCGCATCTCCCGTGCGCCGCGCCTCCCCTGCATGGAGCGCGCAGAGGCTGCTTCGTCCGCTGTCGGCCGTCTTTATGGATCTGAGCGTCTACCTGTCCCGTCTCCGCGAGAGATACGAGGAGCTCGAAGGAATTCTCTCCCAGGGCGACATCTATGCCCAGCCTGGACGCGCGGCCGAGGTGACCCGCGAGCACGCTCGCTTGAAGGAGGTCTTCGCGCAGCATGACCTTTGGAACTCGGCAATCGAAAAGGTTCGGTCGCTCGAAGCCCTGCTCCAAGAATCGGAGGATGCCGAGATTCACCGCTTGGCCGAAGAGGAGCTTGTCCAAGCCCGACATGAGGAGCAGAACGCCCACCGCCAGCTTCTGCTGGCCCTTTTGCCGGGAGGCGAAGACGAGGCCCGAAATACCATGTTGGAAATTCGGGCGGGAACAGGAGGCGAGGAAGCGGCTCTGTTCGCGGCAGACCTCTACCGAATGTACAGCCGCTATGCGGAAAAGCGCGGCTGGCGAATAGCGCCCATGAGCCTAGCTCCCAGCGACTTAGGAGGCATAAAAGAGATCGTCGTGGAAATTTCGGGCGAAGGAGCCTTTCGCCAGCTTCGTCTTGAGAGCGGAGTGCACAGGGTGCAACGGGTCCCGGCCACCGAATCGCAAGGACGCGTTCATACGTCGACGGCGACGGTGGCTGTCCTTCCGGAGGCAGAGGAGGTCGATGTCGTCCTCAAGCCGGAAGACCTCAGAATCGAAGTCTGTCGAGCGGGAGGCCCCGGAGGTCAAGGCGTAAACACTACCGACTCGGCTGTCCAAGTGCTCCACATTCCAACCGGGCTGATCGTCCGCTGTCAAGAGGGGCGATCGCAGATCAAGAATCGAGAGAAGGCGATCACGATTCTGCGAACTCGACTCCTCGCGCAAAGGCAGCAGGAAGAGAGGGCACGTCTCTCTTCCGAACGCCGCGGGCTCATCGGCAGCGGCGAGCGCCACGAGAAGATTCGTACTTATAATTTTCCGCAAGATCGAGTCACCGACCATCGGATCCCGATCACCTTTCACGGCCTAGCTTCCGTTTTAGAAGGCAACATCGAGCCGCTCCTCGAAGTTTTAGCGGAAAAGGAAATGGAAGCGCGACTCGCCGCGGAGGAAGCGGCTCCGGCCTCGCCCCGCGCGACACCGTGACCCGACTCGGCCTTCTTCGACAAACGATCGACCGGTTGAGCCGATCCGCAGCCGAATCTCCACGAAGCACGGCGCAATGGCTCCTGGCGGAAGCGCTGGGCGTTTCTCCGCTCTCGCTCTACGTGGAGCAAGACCAACCCATTCCGCACGCTTGTCGTCGCCGTGTCGAAGCCTGGACCACCCGCTGCGCCCAGGGGGAGCCTCCCGCCTATGTCTTGGGATCGGTCGACTTTGCCGGCCAGCGCTTTCGGGTCACTCCCTCTACTCTAATCCCTCGACCCGAGACCGAACTCCTATTCGAGATCGCTGTCCGCCTCCTGGATAGACTCCCGGCCGGGGCTATCCTGGACGTTGGAACCGGTTCCGGAGTCTTGGCCGTCTCTCTGGCCCGCCGGCTACCGGGTCGCCGGGTCTATGGCTCCGACGTCGATCCTTCTGCGCTCGCCGTCGCCGGGGAGAATGGCCGAGGCTTGCCGAACCTCTCGTTCTACCAGGCGGATCTACTGAAGCCCGCCCCGGAAGCGGAGCTCGCCTTGATCGTCGCCAACCTCCCCTACATTCCCACCGGCGCTCTGGCGCAACTCCCGAAAAACGTGCAATACGAACCCCGGCGGGCGCTGGACGGCGGCCCCGATGGGTTGCACCTGATCCGGTCGCTGATCGTCCAAGCGGCGGGACGTTGCCGTGCGCTCGCCCTGGAGGTCGGCGATCATCAGGCGAAGACCGTGCGAGAGCTACTCGAGGATGCTGGCTTTTCCCGATCGCGATCGCTAAAAGACCTCTCGGGAATGGAGCGTATCGTCATCGGAGAAACGCATGGATAAATTTGCCATTCGCGGGGGGAACCCGCTTCGGGGAACGATTTCTGTGAGCGGCTCCAAAAACTCGTCGCTTCCCATTCTCGCCGCCACCCTATTGACGCGAGGGCGGTGCGTGATCCACGGCGTGCCCGACCTGAGCGATATCCGCTACATGCTCGACATCTTGCGCTACCTTGGCGCCGATGTGGAGTTCTCCGAAGGAACGGTCGCGGTGGAGGCGCGAAAGGTGGCCTGGGAGGCGCCGTACGATCTGGTCCGCCGGATGCGCGCCTCGGTCTGCGTCCTCGGCCCACTCCTCGCCCGTTGCGGTCGCGCCAGGGTTTCCCTTCCCGGAGGTTGCGTGATCGGAGACCGGCCGATTGATCTCCACCTCCGAGGCCTCGAAGCACTCGGTTGTCGGATTGTCCTTTCCAAGGGATACGTCGTCGCCGAAACCTCCGGTCTTGCCGGAGTCCGGCTTTCCCTTCGCGGCCCGCACGGATCCACCGTCCTGGGAACAGGCAATGTGATGATGGCCGCTTGCCTCGCGCACGGAACCACGATCATCGAGGATGCCGCCTTGGAGCCCGAAGTGGGCGATCTCGCGCAGTTTCTCTGCTCGATGGGGGCCAGGATTCGCGGCCAGGGTACAAACTGCCTGGAAATCGAAGGAGTCGACGAGCTGCATGGTGCGGAGCACGCGGTTATCCCGGATCGTATCGAGGCGGGAACCTTCGCGGTGGCTGCCGCGATTACCAGAGGCGATGTGGTGGTCGAAAGAGCCCCGATCGAGCATATGCGGAGCATGCTCTGCGCGCTACAGGAGGCGGGAGTTTCCGTAGAGACGGCGGGAGGGGACCTTCGAGTGCGTGCGGATGGTCCTTTGCGTCCATACGAGCTTAAGACCGGCACCTATCCTGGCTTCCCGACGGACATGCAAGCCCAGTTTTGCGCGCTGGCTGCGACGATTCCCGGACGCAGCGAAATCGCCGATGAGATCTTCCCCAATCGGTTCATGCACGTCAGCGAGCTCAAACGCATGGGCGCTCGAGTCGATCTCGCGGCGAACATGGCGATCATTGACGGAGTGACTCGTCTGAGCGGCGCCCCGGTCATGGCATCGGACCTACGCGCCTCCGCGGCCCTCATTCTCGCGGGCTTGCAGGCAGAAAACACCACAACCGTCAGCCGCGTCTATCATATCGACCGCGGCTATGAAAGGATCGATGCCAAGCTGCGTGCCCTTGGTGCGGACATCGAGCGGCAATCGTAATCCTCATGGCCTCCCACAGGGCGCTCTACCCAGGCACCTTCGATCCGATCACCTTCGGCCACCTCGATATCATCGAGCGGGCGCAAGCCCTCTTCGACGAGGTGGTGGTGGGCGTAGCCGCGCAATCCACCAAAACGCCCCTTTTCCCTCTCGCGGAACGCGTGCGGCTCGTCGAAGCGGCTGTGGCGGCCTTTTCGCATCCCGTTCGGGTTCTCCCGTTCCATGCGCTCACCGTAGACTTTGCCAAGGAACTCGAAATTCACGCCATCATTCGCGGGTTGCGAGCGGTTTCCGATTTTGAATTCGAATTTCAGCTCGCTCTCATGAATCGGAAGATCGCGCCGTCGATCGAGACGGTCTTCCTGATGCCCAGAGACTCGTTCATCTACCTCAGCTCCTCGCTCGTCAAAGAGATCTCCCGCCTGGGAGGACCCGTATCCTGTTTTGTGCCTCAGCCCGTGGAGGAGGCTCTGCGCAGGGCGCTGGCAGCCAGGGTCACCGATTGATCAGATCTTCCAGGGCATCATCCACTCGAATATCGATCAGCTTCCAAGCCTCTTCGGGACGATAATAGACGAATCGCCAACGCAAAGGCTGGAGCGCCAGATCCAGCAGGTAGGTCACCACGTAGAGCCGGCTGCCGATCGCCCGGGTGTCGTATGGTTCGAAGCCTGTCGCTTTCCCATAATAGGTAAACGCTTGCGCGGTCTTGTCCATGAGGACCGAGATGTTGTCATGCCGGCTGCTCAGGCGGCTCGTGACGAGAAGCTCTTGAAAGGCTCTCTGAATTTCTCCCGCCAGAAGGTCCTTGAAAAACTTTTCGATGGGCGCCCGAATTTCTGGAATCGGACCCTGCAAATTCGGATCTCCGTGCACGCGCAGAGGAGGAAGATCTCGGACTTCCGGTGAAGGAGCCGATTGACCAAATCCGCACAACGCCTGGCCCGCCCCTCCGGCTACGATCAGCCAGGCCGCCCAGCGGATTCGTCGCAGCAAAGAGCCTCCTGTGCCCGTAAGCTTGCTTTTCCGGGATCTTTTCTCCATTCTCACCTCGCATGCTCCGGGGGATGCCGAGCTCCTCTCTCACCGCCAAACAGGCGATCGGCTGGCTCGATCCTCCATTATTTTTTTCTCTTCGCGGCATCGCCGCTGCCCTCTTTTTTTTGAATGGCGCCTTGGCGCAAGGGGCTCCTGCCAAGCCGGTCCCCATCGACCATATCGTCTTGATTTACCAAGAAAACCACAGCTTCGATAATCTTTTCGGAGAGTTCCCCGGTGCCGACGGGATTCCCCACAATGCGGCGGAGGGGGTGCAGGTCGACCGTTCCGGACTTCCCTATCGGCAGCTTCCGCCGGTGGAGCAAGACAAGAATCCCGATCCGCGCTTCCCTGCCGATCTTCCCAACCGGCCCTTTCCCCTCCTTTCCTATGTCCCCTTGAGCGCCACGATCCCGGACCCCGTGCATTCGTTCTACCGCAACCAACTCCAGATCGCTCATGGCGTCGGTAGCGGCTATGTGGCATGGGGAACGACCGGCGCGCTACCGATGGGATATTATGAGACCAAGCGGCTGCCGATCTATCAGATCGCCCGGGACTACACCGTCCTTGACCATTTCTTCCAGGCCGCCTTCGGCGGCTCGTTCCTCAACCATATGTGGCTGGTGGCTTCGCAAACCCCCTCCTGGTCCAATCCGCCGCCCGAGTGGGTAGCCGAACCGATTCTCGACGAAGAAGGCCATCTCATCGGACTGCGGCGGGACGGAAGAGTGACGCCGGATGGGTATGTCGTGGGAACCGTCGAGGGAGCGAGCGCCCCTCACCATCCCTCCACGCCGCCGGATCATCTCCTGCCGCCGCTCACGATGCCGACAATCGGGGAACGGCTAAGCGAAGCTGGGGTGAGCTGGGCGTGGTACGCCGGCGGATGGCGAGATGCGATCGCGGGCCGACCGGCTCCCACGTTCATATTCCACCATCAGCCCTTCGCTTACTTCGCCCGCTACGGCCCCGAGAGCCGGGAACGAAACCTCCACCTCAAAGACGAGACCGACTTCCTCGCCGACCTGCAGAGCGATCGCCTCCCTTCAGTCTGTTTCATCAAGCCTCTTGGCGTCTACGACGAGCACCCTGGATACTCCACCGAGAAAGAAGGGCAGGAGCACGCCGTTTCCCTCATCCGAGCCATCCAAGCTTCCCGCTACTGGCCGCGATGCATGATCCTCCTGACCTACGACGAGAATGGCGGGTTCTGGGACCATGTGGCCCCGCCTCGCGGAGACCGCTGGGGTCCTGGAACCCGGATTCCCGCCGTGGTGATCTCCCCCTATACGAAAAAGGGGGGAGTCGATCACCACACCTATGACACAACTTCCTTTCTCCGCTTCTTGGAATGGCGCTTCGGCTTGAATCCCCTTGCCGATCGCGATGCGGCGGCGACAAATCTGGTCGAGGCCCTTCGCTTCCCCCCAAAGCAGCCGTGAACGATTCCCTCTCCCCGGTCCGCCGCTCTGCGGGCGTCATCGTCTATCGCCGGGAAGACGGCGAGCCGCGCTACCTCCTCCTTCGGGCCTTCCGGAACTGGGACTTCCCGAAGGGCCTGGTGGAGCCCGGCGAGGAGCCCTTCTCCGCAGCCCGCCGGGAGGTCTTCGAGGAAACCGGAATCCAAGCGCTTCGCTTTCCGTGGGGAGAAGAGTTTCGGGAGACAGAGATTTACGACCGAAAGAAGATCGCGCGATACTACCTGGCCGAGGCTCAAAGCTCAAAGGTGACGCTGGGGATCAACCCTGCGCTCGGCAGGCCGGAACATCAGGAATTCCGCTGGACCGCAGCCGAAGAGGCCCGCCATCTCCTGCCGCCGCGCCTCATCCCGATTTTTGAATGGGCCCATCGCCGGATTGCCGGCTGACCGTTATGGCTCAATCCTCCGGATCGTCCTCCAGCATGGAATCCGATCCAATCCAACGTCCGGATGCCTCCTCGACGGCTAGGTAAAACTGCGTCTTTTCCTCTTTGGACATTTGGGCGACGATGGCTCTCCACCGCTCGTCCTCTTCCTGGAAGAACCGGATCGCCTCTTCCATCTGCTCTCGGCTAATCATGATCCAGCGTGCCTCCCTGTAAACGATTTACGGCCAAGATTCTCGTTCCACAACTCAGAACGACTCTCCAAGAGGGGGTCTTTTCGTCGAAAATCGCCTTCCATCGGCTCATGGCGGACTCCTCACAGATAAAGTAGATCGTTTTCTCTCCACTCCAGGCCCGCAGGAATTCTGCCTCCGAAAGATAGAGCTCGCGGCTCCTCGGCGAACTCCGCAACACGAAAGCCGATGCGGAAGAGGAGTGCACCCACGACACTCGATCCTCTCGTAGATAAAAGAAGAGGCTGGAGGAGAAGTTTGGTTCTCCGTCTGCGACGATCCGGCGATCCGCCGCCGGCACCGCATTGAGATACCGGGCGAACTTCTCCGAGGAAAAGTAGTCTCCTAACAGGCGAAAGCCTTGCCCGGCTTCTTCCAAGGGCAGCAGCATTGCGAGCGCAAGGCAGAGCCCCGCCGCCAACCGCTTCCCGCGCAACGCAAGCCAGAACCCTACTGATCCGCCAAGCAACAGGCTCAAGCTTGCGCGGAGCAAAAGCGGAACGAAGGCCCGCCACGTGCCAAAGGAAAATCCGAAGATCGCCGCCAAAAACGTATCCCGCTTTTCGACGGGAGCCGCAAGGACCGGATGAGCAAGCCCGTTTCTCGACAAGAAGAAGATTCCGGCCGCCCCTGCTCCCGCCGCCAGCCCGGCGATCGCAGCGAACGGAAGCCGGAACGCCCAATCGGGGCGCCCTTCGTCCGTCTCGCAAAACGGGCGTGCCAAGAAGAGAGCAAGCGCGGGAAAGCAGCTCAATGCGTAGTAGTCCTGCAGCGACGAGGGAAGAAGAGAAAGAAGGGTGACAACGACCCAAAGCCCGAGAAAAAGGGTGGCTCGACTCCCCGAAGGCGATGCAACGGCGTTCCGCCGGGGAATCGAGGATGCGGCCGCAAAGAGACTCCAGGGAAGCAGAAAGATCAGCTGTTCGCTCAAGAATACGGGCAGCCGCACCGTTCCGGCATCCGGGGGAATTCGATGGTTGACGGCATGTCCAAGCTGCTCGTTTCCGAAGTGTTCCCGAAGGAATCCGGGGAGTCTTCCTTCCATGACCACGTACCATGGGACAACCAGACAAAGAAAGAGTACGATGCCCTCCCATGGGAAGAGTGCCGACGCGTTCTTCCGCCACCGCCGAGAAAAGAGGGCGAGCAGTCCGAAGACGCCAAGAGGATAAAGCAGGGCATGGAGGCCCTTCGCCATCGTCCCTGCGGCGATCGCGATCCAGAGGCCCACTCCATAAGCGCGTCTACCGGTCGCTTCCTCCGTGGACGCCTTCCAGAGAAAAAAAAAGCTCCATGCGATGGAAGCGGCGAGAAAGATCTCGGGCATGATCACATGGCCAAAGACGAAGGAGCCGAACGCCGTCCCTAGAATCACGGCGGCCATCAATCCGAGGCGATGTCCGCCGAGGGCGACGCCGAGGGAATAGGTCGCGGCAATCCAGGCTAGAGTGGCCAGGGCTTGCGGCAGGCGCACCGCAAACTCGTTTTCCCCAAAGAGCTCGGTGCTGCACAAGATGAGCCAGTAGACAAGAGGAGGCTTCTGGCAGCGAGGCATGCCGTCGAGCGTAGGGACTACCCAGTCCTCTCGCGCCCTCATTTCATGCGCGGCACCCGCATAGAGTCCCTCGTTGTCATCGAAGATAACCGGGCTCCTGCTCTCGGCGACGTAAAACGCTCCGAGAACGAAAAGCGCGAAGAGTCCCAGAGCGCTGCCTCCTCCCGTTGAAGCAACGAACGAGAAATTACGGATGAACGGCCGAAATCGATGCAACTACTTCTTTCCTCGCTCTGCCCTGGGGAAGGCAGTTGCCGGGAGAAGAAGAGTTCTCTCTTCGAGGGCGGTCTCCCTACTCCCGAATGCGATCAACGTCCCGAACGGCTCCAATCGGCGCCCGAGCATCCTTCACCCGGATTGTCCTGCTGCGGACCCACTTTCTGGGGGAAGGGCCGAGCACCTCAAGTGCCTTCAGCACCATTTTTTTGCCGCCGAGAGAGCAAGAATGCGAGTAGAATCCCCAAGAAAGCTCCTGCAATCGCCGCCAGCACCTCCAAAATGGGAGTAACGGAGATCTCCCGAACCTGAACGGAGGGGACCACCGACATACCCGGCCCCACGTTTTCGCCCGAGCGAATCGGTTGATCGAAGAGGATCTTCACCGGAACCCTCTGCACGACCTTGACATAATTTCCCGTAGCGTTTTCGGGCGGCAGCAGGCTGAACTGCGCGCCGCTGCCGCGCTGAAGGCTGTCGACATGCCCTTTGTAGGAATGATCGGGGTACGCATCGATGCGGAAGAGAACAGGCTGACCCGGACGCATGTGGGTCAACTGGGTCTCCTTGTAGTTGGCGACCACCCAGACATAGGAAGGCACGATCGAAAAGAGCGTCTCGCCAACTTGAACATACTGCCCCTTTTCGACCGTCCTCTGCGTAATCCGTCCATCTTCCGGCGCGAACACCTGCGTATACCCGAGCTGTAGCTGAGTGAGACGGAGATAGGCTTCGGTCGAGAGCTTTGCGGCCCAGGCGCCGTCCAGTTGCAACTGGGAAACGGAGGCGGTACGAACGAGTTGGGTCATTCTCTTCCACTCCGTGTCGGCCCAGTCCCGGTTTGCCTGTGCCAGCGCCACCCGGGCCTGATAATCCCGTGGATCAATTTCGATGAGAAGCTGACCCTTTTTTACGTCCATGTTGTCATCGATGTGGTAACCCACCACATGGCCCGCGACCTTGGGCGAGACTCGGATCATGTGGCCGGCGATGAAGGCGTCATCGGTCGTCTCGTTCGCAAGAAAAGAGACCAGAAACCGGAGAGAAACCAGCGCACCGGCTCCACCGATCAGCGCCCAAAGGAAGATTGTGGCGAGAAAGGGCACCTTCCTGCTGCGCGAAGGCCGCCTTTCCGCCTCTTCTTTTTGTTCCGAGGGCGATGCGGCCTTCGCTTCGGCAGCTGATTCAACTTCGTTTCGAACGGATTGCATGCTTGTCAGCCCCAGACGCGTAGATCGGTCTTGACGGAGATAAGAAAGTAAATGATTACTTATCTAGCGCAGCCGGTCCATGTCAATCTCTCTTCGTCCTGTTCATGTCTCGGGCAGCCGAGACAAGATCATCGCGGCGGCAACCAGTCTCTTCGCGGCGGGCGGCTTCAAGGGAACGACAACCCGGATGATCGCTGAGCTTGCGCAGGTCAATGAAGCCCTCATCTACCGGCACTTTCCGAACAAGCAGGGGCTTTACGCCGCCATCATCGAAAAAAAGATTCAGACGCTTACCCCTTTGCTGCGTCGGCTGGAGCGGGCCCCGGAAGCAAGCGAGAGTCCCGCTACGGTCTTGCGGGAGATCGCTCGCGCGATGTTTGCCTCGGTCGAAGACGATCCCCAATTCCTGCGGATCTTCTATTTCAGCGGGCTCGAAGGACATGACCTTTCGGCCATGTTTTTCGAGACCTACATTCAGAAGTTCAATCAATGCCTAGGATCCTACATTCATTCGAAATGCAGGGAAGGCGTATTCCGCCGGATCGACCCTCTGCTGGCGGCGCGCGCCTTCACCGGCCTCATTCGCCATTATCTCGTAGTCCAAACCCTATTTCCGGAAACCCTCCGAGAGTTTGACGCCGAAAAGGAGATCGATGGCTTGGTGGATCTCTTTCTCCACGGAGTTGTCCGACAGCCGCTGGGTTAGCGACCAGTGGAGCTTGCCTTTTTTCTCGATAGCGAAGATCCTTGATTCCAGGACCCGGGTGGAAAAAAGATTCGGGGTGCCCGGCGTCCTTATTTGCTTTGCGCATCGTGAAATGGCGCCTTCGTGATCTCCGGGCTTTGCTTAAAGAGCACGCCCACCACCCTCACAAAAAACTTTTTCACCTCCGCGCCGACCCCTTCCCGATCGCCTTTGGTTTTGCTATCGGCATTTTCTACGGCTTCACCCCGTTTTTCGGCTTCAAGACGGTGCTCGCCCTTCTTACCGCTTGGCCGCTACGTGCAAATCTGATCGCGGCCGCTCTCGGAGTAGCCGCTCACGACATCGCTCTGCCCTTCGTGCCCGGACTTCTCTGGCTCGAATACGAGATTGGGGCCTTCCTCCTGGGCTATGCCAATCACGAACATGCGCTGCGCATGGGACATCTTAGATTTCACGACGTCGTCAGTTGGGAAGGACTGATGCGATGGGGATGGCCCATGACGCTCGGTTCCCTTGTGATCGGGCTCCCGACGGCAGGAGCTGCGTTATTCCTCGTGCTTCGGGCCTTGCGCCGTTACCGGGAAAATGAGGAAAATGGTTGTCTGCCCGACGCCGGCACGACAAGACCTTCCTCCCAGAACCGAGAAGATCCGCCCCTCAACTGCGATCGGACGAAGTCTGCTTCGTCCCTGCCGACGTAAGCCCGCCCAGCTTCTTGAATTCGGCCTCGCTCAACTCGAAGGCCAAGGAATCTCCCTCGATCTGCGCCGCTCTGCCGCCGCCGGGCAGAAGCGCTCCTATGCGGATCACAACCCGCCGGGCGCTTTGAATTGCCACCGTGGCCTCCGGCTTGGCCAGGCCGAATTCCGGGCGCACGGGACCGAGCCAGCGCACGGCGCGGAGTGAACAGAGATCATTGACCGCTGCCTTTGCCTGCTGTGCTGCCGCTCCTTCCGCTCCATTGACCAGAATTCTTCCGTCCGACGAAGTCCGGATCGTGACCGACGAGGAGGGGAAAGCGAGCTTCACCTCCTGAACGTCCTTGGATTGCATCTGCACGACTTCCAAGCTCTTCCACTGCCATGCGTCTTTTGGAAGCTCCTGCAACCATCGCGAGTCGATGCGATAGACAAAGGGCTCGAGCGAGTTTTTGACGTAAGTCCCATCCTTATCGCTCCTGCCGAATAGGAGATCCGTAGGGGCTGGGCTCTTGCCTATCGCTTCCCCCAACTGGATCATCACCTTCCTATCCGGGCGGTCCAATCCGAACGAACGGAGATCCGATGGGACGTCCTGAACGAAGGTCTTCGTCTCCAGAGATCGCAACGATCGCAAGAATGCCTCCACCCGCTCGCCGTCGACCAACCCTTTGTAGCCCTCGCCATCCACCGTCCATCCCTGCCCTCTTTTGGTGAACGCAATGCTCCTCCGGTCCTGGTCCACTTCAAAGCGCGCGACTTCGCTCACGGAAAAAGATGGCAGGACGTGGCGGTCCCGAACGTCCTGGAAAAAGCCGCGAGCCAGCGACTGCACGGTCGCCGCAGGGAGCGTAAAGACGGCATTATCCGAGAGCTTCTTTGCGTAGACATCGTTCGGCTCGCCGGGGACGGGCGACCCAATGAGCAGCCTCTCCTCCGCGGGTTTTTCCCCCTTCTGATCAATCCAGATCTGATCGCTCGGGCTGGCCAAACCATACGGATTCAAGGCGGCACCATCATCGGAAACGAACTTTCGAATTCG
The DNA here is from genome assembly GCA_050179015.1 of Methylacidiphilaceae bacterium. GTDB lineage: Bacteria > Verrucomicrobiota > Verrucomicrobiia > Methylacidiphilales > Methylacidiphilaceae > Methylacidimicrobium. The sequence continues at coordinate 45,479 of JBFXFN010000002.1, forward strand.
AAGTGTCGTGAGGGACGAAAGCCACTCCTCGACCTTGGCAGGGTCAGCTCGTGCGGTCAACGGCTTGACAAGTTGCCACTTGGTCCCTTGACGTACCACCTCGACGCTCAAGGGAGCACTCCCAGCCTGGTCAACACCACACCGCTGGACGAAAAGACTGTCGAACCCAAAGACCACCCGATTTCGAAGATCATCCACGTTCTTATTGAGGCGATCCGCGACCGCGGCATTGACAAGATAGACGGGTGCGTTCGGGTCTTGCGTAGCTCTCGCATAGAGAAGATCTCGAACGGCGGTCTTCCGCCCGATGGCGAGCAGGCGCGTCTCTTTTCCATCTCGAAACTCGATCGTCAGGGAAGGCGTAGCCAAACCCCACTGCTTGAGAAGGTCGGCGTTTCCTAACTCTTTTGCCGGTATCGTCCGCTCCGACTCGAGGAACTCGAGCTCGGTGAGAAGGCGATCCACGGCCGAATCATCGGCCGCCGCGCGGATGGGCGAAACAATCCGCCAGTGATTCTCCTTCTTCTCGAGCGTGACGGAGTGGCCCGAACCCGCGATGCAAAGCCAATTCACATCCTGGCTCTTGAACCGAAGGATCTGCTTTTCCGTGCGATGCTGTTCTTCGGTGGACTGCCTCCCTCGGTCGAAGAGGGTGATATAGCCGAATAAGGCGAGCGCCACCAATAACAGCAGGAGTCCGGAACGAAACTGTTTCACAAACCGTGCCTATTTCCTTCGCGCAAAGTAGACCGCCACTCCGAGCAGAGCGCAAGCCAAGGGCACGATCCCCAAGGCAAAGCTGCTCGCCGACTGTCGCTGAAATGCGGGTACCGATAGGGAAAACTCCTGGGCGGTCTTGGGGGAGATCCCTAATGCCATCTCTCTCTTGAGCATCCAGTTAAGGACGTTCAAGAAAAAGTCGAGCCCGACCCCGTCGATTATTTGATTGGCCAAAAACGCCGATGATCCGATAGCGACGATCCGGGTTCCGACGACATGAATCCCCTGCCCGGGCACCTCGCCCCCATCGTAGAGCATGGCTAAGGTAAGAGGTCCTGGAATGTCCACCCCGGGATCCCGTTTCGGGTTCTGCTCCGCAATTTCCTTCGCATCGGTCTCTCCCCAAAAAGCCTCGGGAGTCTGCACCAGAGCGACCAACTTCTGAGTCTTGGGGTTCCCTTTATCGGGCACAGGGCTGAGCGAACGGGCGTCCGGCATTTGCAAGTTCAAGCCCTGCAGTCCTCGCACCGCTGGGTGATCCGCATAACGAGTTCCTAGTGCGGTGGTAATGAGGATCTCGCCCGCCATGCCTCCCAACTTTCCAAATGCGACCACCTGGTCGTTATCCACCCGAATTCCATACTTTGCCAGCAAGGGTTCTAGGCCGGAGACACTTCCCGCCCCTTCCAACAGAAGGAGCTTCCCTTTTGCCTCGACATACTTTGCGATTGCTTCCGCCTCCGGAGCGCGGAACGGAACCTTTGGCCCCGCAACGATCACCGCATCGGCATCCGCCGGGACCACAGGAAATTCCCCGAGATCGAGCGGGATCGTTTCGACATTTTCCCGGCGAATCCGAAGGTCGATCTGTCCATAGCCACCCGGGGCGCTCATGTTGCCAAACTCCCGTTCGCCATGCCCGGTGGTCACGTAGACCTTTAGCAGTTTTCCTTCCACCAAGGAGAGGATCGCCGCCGTAAACTGCTGCTCCCCTTTGAAAGCCTTCACGCGCGGGGATTGTCCGAACATTGCACCGCTCATGTCCAAGTCTACGATGTCCTTGTCATTTATAAACTTATGACGGTCACGATATTCGAAGATCACCACATTTTCCCGCAGGTCGAACTTAAGCCGTTTTGCCAGCGCTTCCGCACGGGCCATGTGCAGCGCAGGGTCTACATGTTCGATCTGCAGCTTATCGCCGGCCACGTATTTGTACTGCCGGAGCAGGTTGTCGATTTCCGTACGGACGGGTGAATCGTTAATCAGACAGACCGTAACGCGCACAGGCTCCCTCAAGGAATGGAGAATGTGGGTCGTCTTTTCGGATAACTGATAATAGCCTCCCTTCGAAAGGTCGTGCCGGTAGTAGTACTTGTACCCCAGGTAATTCACCATGACCAGGATCGCGATCGAGAGGACGATCGTCAGCGCGTTGTTCAGCCGAAGCCGGAGCCGAAGGGGATGGGGGGCGGAAGGGGTTTTCATGAACGAACCGTCAAGAACGCAAACGCCGCCACTGGAGGACGCGTTCGGCAAGGAAAAGAAACAGAATTGTGCCCGAGAGGGTCAAGACCAGAGGGCGGGTATCAAAGATCCCGCGTGAAAAAGTGTCCATCTGGTCGAGGAAAGAAAAATAAGTGACGAGGTCCCGCGTTTGACCAACCCATCCAAGATAGACGACGAAGGAGAGCGAGAAGACGGCAAAAATGGCTCCGAAGGACAGAATGGCCGCCACCATCTGACTACGAGTCAAGCAAGAGGCAAAAATCCCGATCGCCGAAAAGAGACCTCCCAGCAGCAGCAACATCGTCAGCGAAAGCAACGCCATGCTGCTGTTCGATCCCAACGGGTGCCCCCAGAGAACGCGCAATCCGAGAAAATCCAAGGCTAGAGGCAGCCAGAGCACGATAAAAAAGCTCATCGCACCCGCGAATTTTGCCAAAACTACCTCCCACTCTCGGACAGGGGCGGTCAAGATCATCTCAATGGTACCCGAACGATTTTCCTCGGCAAAGCTGCGCATCGTCAAAATGGGAGCTTGGATCAACAGGAGAAACCAGAAGAAAAACGAGTTCACGGAAGCCTGCAGCAGGGTGTAATCCTTGATGTTGTTGGTCGTAATGAACTCGAGCCAGAACGCGAAATTGAGCCCATGAGTCACCGCACAGGCAAAAAGGACGATGTACGCGGTCGGCGAGATAAAGAAGCTCTTGATCTCCCGCTGGACGAGAACCCAGAAAACCATGATCTGCTTTTCCTTTTCTTTCTTCCTCGCGACGATTCCGGCGCCTCTAGACAACTTGTCTATTTTTTCGGACGACGCGCTCTTCGTTCCGCGAGGAAAGGCTAGTCCTGTGTAAGCTCCACGAAAATATCCTCCAGGGAGGCCCGCATGCGCGACAGCTCCCGAAGACGCCAGTTCTGCTTCCGCACGATCGAAAAAATCTCGTCTCGCAGATCTCTTCCCGCCTTGGCCGTAACCTCCAGCACGGACCAACCGTCCCGCTCCTCGCGGCAGTTCACCATCTCAACGTCCGGCAACCGGCCAAATTCCCGCTGCGCCTCTTCCGAGCGGCAGAAGACTTCCACTCGCAGTGCTCCGAGCCCCCCGCCTCGCACCAAGCGTGCAAGATTCTCGGGCGTGTCGGCGGCCTCAATCCGTCCCCGATGTAGGATCAGCACGCGGCTGCAGACCGCTTCCACCTCGCTCAGGATATGACTCGAAAGCAAGATGGTATGACGGTCACCCAAGGAACGGATCAGATCGCGAACCGAACGGATCTGATGCGGATCCAAGCCGATCGTCGGCTCGTCCAGGATGAGAAGATCCGGATCGTGAACCAAGGCGTCGGCCAGGCCGACCCGCTGCCGATAGCCCTTCGACAAGTTGCCGATGATCTTGTTTTTCACCTCATCAAGATGACAAAGGCGGTTGACGGCATCCACCCTCTCTCTGACCTGTTTGCCTTTCACTCCCTTTAGACGGGCTCGAAAGGCGAGATATTCGTTCACCCGCAGATCGGTATAGAGCGGGACGTTCTCCGGCATGTAACCCAAATGACGCCGCGCTGCCAGGGAATCCGCCACGATATCGTGACCGGCAACAGCCACCGTACCCGACGTCGGCGGCAGATATCCGGCCAAAATGCGCATCGTGGTCGTCTTGCCGGCGCCGTTGGGTCCGAGGAATCCAACGATCTCCCCTTTTTGCACGGAAAAGGAGATCCCTTGCACGGCGCGGAATCCCGCATAATCTTTCGTCAAACTTTCAACGGAGATCATCGCAAAAAGAGTGCAGGCACATAAAAAACATTTTGCCGACTTGTCAAGTTTGTCGCACTGTCGCCCCTTGCAATGAAGGTCGTTGCAATTGCCAATCAAAAGGGAGGAGTCGGCAAAACGACCACTGCAATCAATCTAGCCGCCTGCTTGGCGGAGCAGGGAAAGCGGATTCTCCTGATCGACACCGATCCTCAAGCGAATGCAACCAGCGGATTGGGCAACGTCGTTCTACCGAACGGAAGCCTTCGCGCTGTTTTCCTAGGGGAGAAGTTGATTCGCGACCAGATTGTTTCTACGGCGATCCCCCATCTCGACCTGATTCCTTCCCAACTAGAGTTAGCCACGATCGAAACGGAATTCGCCGGATCGGAATCGCCCCTTTTCCACCTCCGAGAGGCGCTGCGGCCGCTACAAGAAGATCAGGATTATGACATTGTTTTGCTCGACACGCCTCCTTCCCTCGGACTCTTGATGGCCAATGCCCTAGCCGCTGCAAATCTAGTCCTCATACCACTCCAGTGCGAGTACTACGCTTTGGAAGGGCTTTCCAAGATTCTCGATCTTCTGAACAAGCTGGGCACCGCCGAAAATGGAGAACCCACGCGGATCCTTGGCATCGTGATGACGATGTTCGATGTCAGGACCAACTTAAGCCAACAAGTTGTCGAAGACGTTCGCCGCCATGCTCCGGAACTCCTCTTTCAAACGATCATTCCTCGCTCCATCCGACTTGCCGAGGCACCAAGCCATGGCAAGCCGATCACCGCCTACGATCCGTCCAGCGTCGGGGCAGTGAGCTATCGCCGCTTCTCCACGGAATTCTTAAACCGGCTATCTGCTTAGCCGCTGCAAGGTCTCCTGGCGAAGCCAATCGTTGGCGGTCGATCGCACCCGCTGCTCCGAAGCCGCAGGCGAGACTCCGCCCGGATCGGAAACGCCTCCCGCTCCGGGGGGAGAAGGCAGAGCGCCGCCGGCATTCGCAGGAACGAGAAAATCCCGATGAAGCACTTCTTTAACGCTTGCCATCGTCCCCCATTGATCGTGCATTTCCGCCCGTAGGTTCTGCAGCTCGCTACGCGTCCCTTGCAGCTCTCCCCGCATGTTTTGCGCCTCCGCCCGAACGGTTCGGAGTTCCTTCTCCCAAGCACTAAGATCGCTTCGCACTCCGGAGAGTTCCTGCGCCACCTCTTCCAAGCGACTTCGAAGATGCTTCATGCGAAAGGCGAGCAAAACAAAGCCGGAAAAAACGATCACGACCACCGCCCCGATCAGGGCGCCAACCTGTTCCCAATTCATCCTTTGCCTCCTTACCTACTGGATTTCCTAGCAAAGCATCCCAGTATTAACATTTCCTTGCATGCTCCTATAAGTGAAGGATCTCGTTTCGCATCCGGTAGCGAAGGGAATTCTCCCGCCCCTGTCAAGAGCCGGACTTTCCCGGCGCCCATTCGCCAAGCCCCCAAGGCCGGGTTGGACAAACGTGCGGTTTACATCTTTCCCGCCGCAATCTAAGTGCACCCGGCAGGGGTCGAACCTGCAACCTTTGGCTCCGGAGGCCAACGCTCTATCCAATTGAGCTACGGGTGCTCTTGCCACGTTTTAAGAAGCGGGCCAAATTGCGCATCGACGGTTAGAGCCCATCGAGCGTGAAGCCGCATGGACGCTTCCTTCTCCGTCTATCCGTCTTCGTTCTTCGACTCCTTGGCTAACTTCGGCTCGTCCGATCGAGCCAAGAACTCTTCCACCAGCAGCAAGCGCTGGCTTCCCGCTCTCTGAATCATCTTGAGAAGCTGATCGACCGAGGAGACCTCTTCCAGTTGCTCCTTCACAAACCAGTGGAGAAAGGTCTCGGAGGTGAAATCGTTCTCCTGGCGAGCGAGCCGCAACAGGGAATGGATCTCCTCCGTGACACGCAACTCTCGTTCCAGAGAAAGTAGGACGGCGTGCTCGGCATCGCGGAACTGCGCCTCGGGCGCGGGAATCGCGGGAATCGCCACGTCCGCATCATTATCCACTAGGAGTTGGAGAAAACGCATCGCATGTCCCCGCTCCTCCTCGGCCTGGCGGGCGAAGTGAGCCGCTAGCCGCGGCAAGGCCCCCTTTTCAAAATAAGCAGCGATGGCCAGATATTGCAGAAAGGCCTCCAATTCGCTGCCGATCTGCCGGTGAAACTCCGGGACGATCTTGGCGCTAATGAGAGTAGTTTTCATGCTTCCATCTTAGGCTGCAAGGGGAAGGCCTCTCCCGCAAGCTTAAAAGCTTTGAAGCAGATCCCAAATGGCCGCTAGTCCACTTTGAGTACTTCGATATCGAAGAGAAGCACGGCATTAGGGGGAATCACGTCTCCCGCTCCATCCACGCCATATCCAAGCTGGGGAGGGATGATGAGCTTGCGCTTGCCTCCCTCGCGCATGGTGGCGATCCCCTCGGTCCAGCCCGCGATTACCCCCCGCTGGCCCATGACAAAGGTAAACGGCTTCCCGTGAGTTTGGGAGCTATCGAAGACTTTGCCATCCTCGAGTTTCCCAACGTAGTCCACGGTAACCTTTCTGCCTGGCTGAACCGGATTGCCCCGGCCGACCACCAGATCGACATACTTTAGCCCCGATGGCGTCGTTACGATCTTCTCTTCCCCCGCATTTTCCGCCTCCCGCGGTGCTTGTGGCGGCTGCTCCTGGCCGCGAATTGCTTCCGTTCTCAAGAATCCGGCAAGAGCGAGCACGACGACAAGCCATCTCATTGGCGGCGCATCCTGCCTCTTTTCCACGCGCGGCGACAAGTGAAAACGCACCAGTTCTTTCTTCTTTCCTCTATCGGGCCTGTCTCGCTCCGAGAGCAATCTGAGAACGAATCTGCTGCGCAAGTCCCGGATCCACCTTCGCGAGCTTTTGAAGCTCCAGATCGCGCTGAGAAGAGTGGTGAAGGGCATCTTCCAGCACTGCGAGATTGGCCATCGGGCGAACATCCCCCGGTAAGAACGCCTCGGCCTTCTTCCATGCCAAAGAAGCATCCTCATAGCGGCGGATCTCCCGATAGACCACGCCTAGATTGAACCAAGCGGGTCCAAAGGTTGGGTCGACTTCGACCGCCTTTCGATATGCTTGGATCGCCGTTCGGGCATCACGAGCCCGCTGGCTTAGCACCGCCAGGTTGAACCAGCCTTCGCGGTCTTTCGGATTGAGCTGAACCACGCGAAGAAAGGAAGCGCGGGCAAAGGGAAGCTGATCGCTGTGCAGGAGCGCCAAGCCCAAGTTAAACCAAGCCCCTCCATTCTTCGGTTCGAGCAAGGTCAGCTCGGTATAGGCGGATGCCGCGTCTTCCCACCGCTTCGCCTGTCGATAACTCTCCGCCATTCCCGCCCATGCCCGAACCGACTGGGGGTTGAGCCGGGCCGCCCGCGTGTAGGCTTTGGCGGCTTCCTCCCAGTTCTGCTCCCTGAGCAACGCCTCTCCCAAGGCGAGCCAAGCGGAAGTATGCCGAGGCCGGAACCGGAGATAGGCGCGAAACTCATCGCATGCTTTCTCCCACTGCCCCTCGGCGAAAAAACACTTTCCAAGAAGAAGGGAGACTTCCGCCGTCGAAGCCCCCCGCTCCTTGGCCTCCAAGATGACATCCACCGCGGGCCCGTAGCGGCCCTGTGCCGCCTCGATCTGTCCGAGCAGAAGCAGTGCGGAGGGGTCCTGCGGAAAGAATCCGACCACCTTTTTTGCGGCGAACTCCGCCTTTTCGAGCATCCTCGCCTGCAGATACGCAAAAGCCGCGGCAGCCCAAGCCGAGGCCGATCGAGGAGCCGTCTGGACCATTCGGTCGGCCGCCGACTCTGCTGCCTTGGGGCCGACAGCGGCCTGCAGGTCGCGCCAAGCCGGGCTGCTCATCAGAGCGGGGTCTTGCCCCCGGGCCGCGAGCCTTTCCAGGCTCTGCCGCACCGCCGCAACCTCCGCCGCCAAGTCCGCTCGATCGAGCAACTCGAGCGGTGCGCTCACTCGCACCACCCCCAGGCGGTGGTTGTCTGCATCGACCACTCTTACCAAGCCGACGAACTGGTCTCGCTCGTTGAAAACGGGGCTTCCCACGACGATCTCTTCCACCTTCCCACCGAGCCAAAGAAGGTCGCCGTTTCCCGATCGAAGATCCGCCCCCGATAGTCGAAGAAAGGCAGCCTCCTGTTTTGGCTCTTCCGAGCTCGGCCGGGGAACGGTAAAAGTTTCGCCGCCTTCCGGAGGCAGGTTTTCCGGCGCTACAATCCGAACGGCCGACAGGTCGGCTCCCTCGATCTGCAAAAGCCCAAGGCCCGTTCCTGGGTCGGACGCCAGCCACCCCGTGCAGCGCACCGGCCGAAGGTTCCACCGTTTCGCGTCGATCCGGGAGGCGTCTTCCAGCCCCGACATCACCGTTAGCAGCCGGCCGTCGGCGGAAACGACAATACCCCGAAGATTGCGCGCACCTCCGCTTTTCGTCACGATGCGAAGATCGACTAACTGGCTCTCCCACGTCCCGACATCGGCATAGGCGCATGCGCGAATCCACAAGATGGCGACGGCAAAACAGACGACCGCTCTTCTAAGCCGGAAGCCGCTGCGCCGATCCGCAAAGCCTCCCTTGTTCCAAGCGCCGCGTCCAAGGCGTTCCACGATCCCCTTCCCTTCTTTCTCTGAACTTGACTATCTCCGCCGACAGTCCCGAAGCAAGCGCCAACGGATCGCCCGCAGCAACATTTTTTCAGCCTCGAGAGTAGCCAAGAAAGCGGAGGTCTTTCCTCCGCCTTCCCGGTTCTTGCGACGAACAATTGCTAATAGCGGGACCGCTAAAATTTGATCGCAACCGTGCCTTCGACCCAGAAGGGCCAGCCGGCGACGATCGAGCTTTCGTTGAAGGCGCGGCTGCCGGCGGAACCCAGCCCGAAAGGCAGCCAGTAGTTGTTGTTGGTGAAATTATAAATATAGAGTCTCGCCTCCCAGCGAGGATTCGTATAGAAGAGCTGCGCGTTCAAAATATACTGCGTCGGAATCGAGGTACTTCCGAAATAATCAAGGTACTGGTTGCTCATCACGATAGCCTGAAGGGTTCCGCCCAAGCCTATGTCCGACGTGTAGGTCGCCGTTGCGCTCGCGTACTGCTCCGGAAAGCCGATCATGTTGTAGATTCCCGACGGATTCGTAACGTTCGTGTTAAGAGCCCACATCTGCTGCAAAGCCATAGACGTGGAATAGTCTTGCCGCATCCCCGGCCCAGTCTTGAGTGATGACCAGTCCTCGGTGCCATGCATATAAATATAGCCTGCGCGCAGCCACCAGTGCCTGTCAGGCTGATACGCGAGATTTACCTCATATCCGTTAATAGTCGCAGGCGTGGGAGGAAGACCCAAGTTGTTAAGCTGCTGATATTGGCTGAATCCGGCCGCCGTGATAAACAGTTTGTCGGCCAAAAGATTGAACTTCAATCCTCCCTCGATCAGCTGGTTGACCAACCGGAACGAGGCAGCATTAAAGGTGGGGGCCGCTCCGCCAATCACCGCCACGTTGTTTACATAGGACCAGTTGTAGTTGAAATACATGGACATCCAGTCGGTCGGCTTGTAGACCGGGCTGATGTTGATGAGCGGCGCGATCGAAGCCTGCTGCAGGCTCGCGTTCGTCACTCCAGGAATCTGCGGCATGCCCGCCGGCCCCTCCGGAGTGGTGAAATCCCAGAAGTAGGCGGTCGCGCGCGCGCCGAAGTAAAGGCTGAACTTGTCCGTAATGTCCAAATTGTGCTGGTAGAAGGGAGCCACCGCCCAGTAGTGGCCAAAGGTGCTCCCGGAAGCCCCGTTGAGCGGCTCATAGTAGTAGTTCGCCGGGGCACCGGGAACATGCCAAAGGCCTCCGGCCGCGGCATGTGGATTGTTGATGTAGCTATTGAACTGCTTGGTGCCGGGCAAATAGAAGAGCGCCGGGTTGGCCAGCGCCGGATTCATCGGATTTACCAGGCTCCAGGAGTTGCCATACGACCAGGCGCTTTCGGAGAAGTAGTCGTTATGGTACTCGTAGTGCCACTCGACGCCCGTATCGATTACACTCTTGAGCTTGAGCTTCCCAAACACATTGTCCAGACCCTTCTCCTCCTTCGTCCTCGGCTTCTCCGGCTCGCCGGCAAGCGCGTCGTAGGTCCAGCGCACCTCCGTCCGATTGTCAAACTCATAGTCTCCTGGAGTATACATGGAGGTATAGAGCTGCGGTTCTAACCATTCCGTCTTCGTATACCAGAGCATCGAATTGTTTACGATCTGAAGGTCGTCGTTCACGTTCACGGTTTGAACGAGCTGAGCAAGCCCCGTGTTGCCGTTTCCTCCCCCGTAGGGACTCCAGATCGTCGCGCGGCGATTGATCCCGGTAACTGGGCCGGCGTACGTGTTAAAAGCGGGATTGCCCGGCGATCCAGTGAACGGTCCGCCCTGCGCGACCGTGTTCGGGAATCCCGGAACCACGCCAGTGTTGTACATGCCATTTCGAATGAGAGCGTTGGTCGGCCGATTCATCAGATCGGCAAGCTCCGGATAGAAATCGTACATGCCATAGTCCCCATAAAAACTAACCGTATAGTTATCATACGGCTTCGCGGTTAGGGCCAAGTAGAAGTTCTGCTGGCGATTGTACATGTACTGGTAATAGCTGCCCTGCTCCTGGCCCATGTAGGAAAAGCGCCAGGCGAGCTTGTCGTTCACCGGCCCTCCAAAGTCCGCGCCCCAGAGGTACTGCTGGTACATGCCGGTCGTGTCCCAGACGTTTCCGCGGAACTTGTCGAAGTAGGGCTGCTTTGTGATGTAGTTGACACTGCCGGTCGAAGCCTGAGTCGCCCCAAAGACCGCATTCGCCGGACCCTCCTGAATGTCCATGCTCTCAACCATGTTCCAGCTAAAAGGAATGCCCTGCATGGCATCGTTCTGCATGGTCATCTCGATCCCGTTGATGTAGGGAAGCGCCTGACGGCCGCGGATAGTCACGGAATCGCCCATGCCCCAGTTCAATTCAGTATAAGCGGTCGGTAGTATCGATGAGATGGACAATGGATCCATGTACCCTTGATAGATGCTTCCGGCAGCCTTCAAGAGAGTCTTGTTCACCGGTGTGATCTGTCGAGGCGCATCCATCACGTTGATCGGAGTACCAAAAGTAGAGACCACCGGCGCGGTGGTCGGAAGGATCGGTGCGTTCGGCTCACCGGAAGTAAGCTCGGGCGAAGTCCACTCGGAAGTCGCCGAAACGGTAACCTCCTGCATTTGCACATCACCGCTCTTCTTCTCAACTTTTTTCTTCTCCGGCTCCGTCTGCTGGACAATACCCTCCCAGCCTGAATGCTTTGCCTGGCCGCTCCCATGGATCGGGGTCCGACCCCCTTGCTCCTCGCTCCCCGTGCCGCTAGCCGGCGTGGAGCCAGCGTCGTCCGCTCGGACCGTGGCGATCCACGGCAGGGACAACGAGCAGACGATCGCCGCCAGGCAAAAAACTCGCTTCTTGCGCCTAGTAACCTCGCTTTTCATTCCTCCTCCTCGAATAGTCTCGCGATCTCGACACGCCAGTTGGGAGCTAGGAACCCCTAGCCGCTTCGACCATGTCGCAATCGACGATCGTTCTATGCCACAACTTGTCCCCCAACGGGTGTGACAATGTTGTTACATTTATGTTACGGATTTGTGACAAATTCAGACCTGAGTAGCCATTGGCTACGAACTAGATATGAAGTAACGCCGCGTCCGAACCATTCCCTGGAAGCGGTTTGCTGTTGCCCCCTTCGTCTTCGGGTAGAGAGTCTATTCGAATCTGCTTTCGGGCGTAATCTCCGGAGCGGCTGTAAAAAACAGGACCAACCCTGGTGGGAAAAGTGCTACCCTTGCAGCTTAGGGCAGGGGCCTTTTTAGCGGTTACATCCCATTGCCGCTGGACTTGCCGGCCCGATCCTCGGCCATGGCTGTTCTTTGGATAAAACCATGGATCTCAGCAACCCTCTTGCTCGCAAGCTCCCGATATTCCTGAACGAACTGGGACTCTTGCTGCTCCTGATATTGATTGCCCTTTTGCTCTGCTTCTTTTTTCTCTTTCTCGTGCCGCGCAAGTTGGGCTCGATGTTGCGCGATCTTGGCTCTCCGCTGCCTTGCGATCTCTTCCCTTTCTGCATTCTTGCCCTTAAACTAGCCCGCCACGATGGGAACTAACCCTTCCGCGGCTGGGACGATATTCAGGCCGGTTGTTCCTTCGGCGTTAGACAGAACGTTGTCGCTGAATTCCTGTCCCTTACCTGCTCCTTCGTTAAAGCCATTCGAGCGGGCTTGCTTGACCGCAGCCATATCGATCCGGTTGCTGACCTTCCCGGGAGCCTTCGTGACCTCGTGCTGAAGATCATCCTTGGCCTTTGCGATGTCGGCCTCCATGAAGTCATATCTTCTTTTTACCTCGTCCAGGCATTGGTTATAGCTGGCGATGTATCCGGGTAGGTCCTTTCCCTGACAGAGAAAGAGCGGGGTGGCGCCGCCCTGCAACGCGGCGTCCAATCCGGCGGCAAGGAACCCCGGATTCCACTCCAACAGGGGAGGGGAGACCCGCAGGATCTTCCATTTTCCGTCGACAATTGCCGCCTCCTCGATCTTCCACACGAAGGAAAACTTCTGGTCCGCCTTCACCAGCAGATACGGGTTGTCCTGCCTATCCGCCCCAAAATGCATTCCCGGCGGCAACGTTGCGTCCCAGAGCAGATCGGGCCAGACCTGCTTGACCAGCTCGGGAGCGTTATCCGGCGGCGGTGCCGCGGCAAGAGCCGGAACGACGTAAACGTTAACCGGCGACTCGACCGTCACTCGATACTCCAACTCCTCGGCATCCCCAACGGAGCGATAGCCCACCGGCTCGATCGAGTCGATTGCGATGTATCCGGGAAGATGCCTCCGCAAGGAGGCGTGAACCGCTTCTTCCGGAGGCAAGTGGAGCTTCGCCTCGATTGGGCCAAACCTTTTCCCCGCCCCCACGTCTCCGTTGCTCTTTCCTTGGATCCAATCCAGGATCAGATTTCTCCATTTATCGTACTGCGCGACCGTTCGCTCGAAGGCATGGTACTCATCATCGGCCATAGAACCGGGACGTTGCAGATGATTCCAGTAGGAACAACCGGCCCACGCTAAGCTCCCCGCAAGAAGAATCACGCCCGCCAGGACAAGGACCGAGAGTCGACGTCTGTTCGGCCCCTGCTGACGGAGCATGGGATGGGCCTCTCTGATCGTCGAACCGTATTGGATTAGCGCACCGGATGAGTTTCCGGACCCGTTCCCGTAACGCCCGCCTTCGCCAATCGGAAGTTCCCCTGGCGAATGGCCCACTCCCGCCTGTCGTTTGGGAGAAGATGGATCTTCGGGATCGACGATGATTTCCGCCGGCCTTTTGGCACCCAAGATCTTCGGAATCCACGGCAATCGACTCAACGCGTTCACAACTTCTTCTCCGAAGTTTTCCCCTTTTTTTAAAAACCTCTCGTTCCTTGGCGATGCTACCTCCTCCCTGCCGCATGGACGTGGGGAGACGAATGGACATGCGCGGCGTGCACATGAGACGCATGGGGATGAGCCGTGTGCATCCGGCCCATGCCGGAGCCGCCGGAATGAAGATGGGGATGTTCACCCCCAACCCGGCTCGAATCCAGATGAGGGTGTTCCCGCATCCCTCCGGAAAGGTGGGGATGTTGGCTCATTCCTCCAGAGAGATGCGGACGCTCCGGTGCCGCAGAGTCGCCACCCAGATGCGGATGTCCTGCGGCGCTCCCTCCTCCCTCCGACCGGTTCCAGTCCCGTACCGCTTGCCGGCTATCCTGATGAGCCCGCTCTTCCTGGTATTTCGCCTGATCCTTGTAGAGCTGCGCCTGATTCATGTGCCCCTGAGACGCCTCGTACCGCGCCATCTCGTTATCCGCCTGGGCCCGAACCATCCGCTCCTGCGCGTTCTGCTGCAGCCCCTCGGCCCGAGCACGCTCCGCCCAGCCGGGAACGCCTCCCCCACGGCTCCCGCCCGCAGCTCCCGCGCCGGATCCCAAAACCCCTGCTCCCCCTCCCGTTTTCACGCCCGCCGGGGTTTCGCCCGGATGTGCGCTACCGGTCAGACCTGTTCCTTTCGCACCGGCCGACCCTTGGCCGCCCGCTACCGGGTGGTCCTTGACCTCATGGGCTTCCCTCATGTCCTTCAGCGCTTGGGCGTCCTCGGCTTTCCCCTTCTTCTCTAGATGGGTCGCCCTCATCTGATCGATTTGCGCCTGTTGCGGATGACCCTCCTTTTTCTCGACGCTTGCTGCGTCTCGATAACCCTGAGCCAGACCCTCGTTCCCATTGCCTTTATCCTGCAATGTCGTGGCTTCTTCCCTCAACAGCGGCCCACTCTGACCTTGGCTAGTGGAGGCGCCACCTGCCGCTCCTTGCGCACGGAGTGGGGGGTTAGAGGCCGCACAGAGTAGATAAAGCCCTGCAATCGTCCACCACTTTCGACTCAGTCGATTCCGTCGTTTCATGTCCCGCTTTTCCTTAGGTTGTATTGTTCGAGCAATCGGATCAAAAACTGGGGCTAAATTCCAAAAGTCGATATGCATGGGCTCGCCGTTTCTTAGCAAAGATTTGGAGAGAGAGCGCAAGGGCCGCCTTTTCACGCTCCCCTGGCTGATCTTGCAAGACACCGAACGATTTCTCAGAGCCGGACCGGCCGCAAGCCCGCTGCCCGCCGATAACGCACGGGGCGACAGAGACGCCACCGGGAGGATGGACCCCTCCGTTTCCGTCCAACCCACGGCCGCCATGGCTTTCCCTCGATCCTGAACTTAGGCTGGCATGAGCGGCCCGGTCCCAACAGGAGAAGCCACCTGCGCCTGTCGAGCCGATCTTGCCGCTTTCTGAACGCTTTCTTTATCACAAGCCGGGGAGAGGCGATTGTTACATTTCTGTTACATTTTCACCGCACGACGGAGCCGCTTCCATTCAATGGACCCAGCCAAAAGGCACGGTAAATCTCGTCAACCTTCCCGAAATGGCGGCCCGTCTGTGCGGGGAGAGGAGCCGCCTACTTCAACTCCGGCAGGGAGGGATCGAGCTTGCGTGCGTCTGCCTGAAAGCGGTCCGCCTTCGAAAGATCCCCCTCCTTTCGGTAAGCGATGCTGTTGTTAAACAGACAGAGGGCCAGCAGCTTCTTCTGCAACGCCACCCCCTTTCCCGCGCCGGCTCCTGCCTGCGTATAGGTCGAGCCCGCGCTGTAACCACTTCCCATCTCCCCTTGGCTCACCGCAGCCTTCCCCAGCCCGATCGCTCGGGAAAACATCTTGTGCGCCTGCGCATAGTTTCCCTCGGCCACATACACGGCACCTAGGTTATTGTAAGGAACCAGGAGCCCGAAGGAGCTAAAGCCCGACCGTGCGACCGAAGTGTGCAGATCGGCCTCCGCTGCGGCTTGCGCCTCAGCCGCGTGACCCGCCTGTAGAAGCTCCTGCGCCTTCTTGCCCTCTCCATTCGCTCCGAGGATGATCTGCGGGGCCACGGCGACCGAGCGCGTTCCACCCGATTTAGGAGCCCCGGCCGCCCTCGGAAGGCTTCCGCTCAGAAAGAGGATTCCGGCCGCCAGAACGAGCCAGCTTGAATCCACCACCATTCGGATTCTTGAGATCATCGGTCTCCCTCTCTTCAACTCTCCCATATACTTCTACCCCTACCTAAAATTGATAGCTGACTTGTCCTTGCACCCAGAACGGCCATGAGGCAATCAGCTCGTCGTAGTTTGCGAAGGTCGTCGCGTATCCGCTGCCGCCGGTCATCCAGTTGTGCTGGTCGGTTACGTTCCAAATCCAGAGCCTCGCCACCCAGTGTTTATCCGGGCTCGTATAGTTCAGGCCCAGATTGAGGGTGTACTGCCAAGGAATCCTCACGAGGTAGTCGTAGGCGATATACTGCGGGCTGGTGGCGTTGAAGGAGGCAAAGAAGCCCAACCCGCAGTCGAGCGTATAGGTCGCCATGAAGGAGGTCTGGAAGTTGGGCCAGCCCACATAGGGGTATGTCCCGGCCGGGAAAGAGGTATAGTCATCGAACGGATGCGTTGCCGGAGCGTTCATCACGACATTGCTCGGGTAGACCTGATCCATACCGGGCCCCGTGGTCAGCGGAGAAGCGTAGTTGAAAGTGCCCAGGATGTACGAAGCATTGGCTACGAGCCAGAGATTCCGGTTCGGCTGGTAAGCCACCTGCAGCGTTCCCCCCACCACATCGACCGGAACCGGAACCAGAAGCACCTTCTTGAATGTCTCCAATTCCTGGAACTCCTGGTCGAAGGCAGCGGTCAGAATATTGAGTTTTCCTTTGAGGAGGCTGAAGTTGATGCCCCCGCTGTAGAGCCGCTGATGGAGATGGAGGTCATAGTTCGAGGTCAACGGAGAAACGCCATAAAAAGCGCCCGTTTCCGCTAAATATGCCTGCTGAAAATCGAAGTAGACCGTAGTCCACTCGTTCGGCTTCCAGCGCGGGCTAAAGTCGAAATTGGGGATGGCGGTTGAAAAGTAGTTTCCACCCGGATGGAGAGCCTCCCCAAAGTCGTAGTAGGTGCCGGGCGTCCCCACCGGGTTCTGCGCGGTGCCCATCAAGCCCAGCAGGCTCGCTCCCATGAAGATCGAGAAGTGCTCACCGAAGTCGATCTGGTGCTGCCAGTAGGGCCTCACATACCAGGTTTGGGAATCGGTCGAGCTGAAGTTGCCCGGGTTAAAATACTCTCCCGGACGGCCGGGAATCGGCACGTCTTGGTAGGCATACTTGGTAAACCATGGTTTACCGGGGACGTTCTGCTGAAAGTAGGACGGATAGACCGCGTTCGCCAGCGGCCCCATGTTCCATACGTTGTACACCTGCTCGAAATCGTTCTCGTAGACGATCATGTTGGCGTAATCGAACTCGAATCCTGCGTTGACGGTATGGTGGATGCGCAGTCCCTCTTCCTTCAAGGGTGGGTTCTTCTGGTCCACCATACTCTCCTTCTCCTGAGCGCCCGCCTTCCCTCCCCCGCCGATCGGCGTGTCGAAATTCAGGATGAAGGAGGTATTGTTCTGCGCGACCCATGACCCGGGGGTGTAGATGTAATAAGGCATCAAGTTCTGTTCGTTGTACGTGAACCACTCAAAGTTGCTGTTATTTACTATTTGAAACCCGTCATCGACATGGACCCTCTGAATGATCTGCGCCCGCTCGCTTTCGGTGAAGCCTCCCGATCCCGGATTGATGTTGTTGGCGCGATACCCGCCGATCGCCGACAGCGGCACATATCGCAAGGTATTGTAATTCTGCGGCATAACCGATACCCCGTAATCATAGAGTTCCGGGCCAATGTTGTAGTTGACCTTATGGTGATCGAGGTAGGTTGGTGGCCCTACGTAAGTGTTCGGCAAGTAACCAGAGAGGTATTGATGGTCAGAAATCAACTGTTGGGTAGGCCGGTTGATGCCGTTGATTTCGTTGTACCCCTCTGTGTAAAAGGAATTGTTAAAGAAGATCTCGTAGTTGTCATAAGGCTTGAAGGAGAGGGCCCCATAAAACGCCTGATTGTGAAGATAATCGTTGTAGTAATAGTTTCCGGAATAGTCGCCCAGGTAGCTGAATCGAAACGCGAGTTTGTCGTTGATCGGGCCGCCCACATCCGCCTGCCAGAGGTTCTGATCGTACATCCCCTCCATGACGGTCGCCGTCCCGTGAAACCCGTCCCAGTAAGGCCGCTTTGTCTGGACGTCGAGATAACCACCCGCCGCCCGGATCGAGAGCAGGCTCGGCATCGTAGGCCCCTGGACGATGTTAATTTGATCGAAGTCGTTCATGTTCATGGGGCCCCCTTCGTAGCCGGTTCCGGGCACGAAAGAGAGCATCCCATTGATATACTTGTTTGCCGGCATTCCGCGAATGTTGGGAACCGAGAATTCGCCGAAAGTCGTGCCCATGTAGAGGCCGGGCGCCATGTACATCAACGACATGACGTTCTGGGAAATGAACGCGGAGGACTGGATTTGCTCCTTCGTGACGACCTGGACGCTCCGCGGGGTGTCGACGACGTTCAGGGGCGTTCCGTACACCGACCCGACGTCGTAGTCTCCGGGAAGAACCGACTCGCTCGTAGCGGCCACGACCGTTTCCGGCATCGTGACCCGCCCGGACCCAGGGTTGACGAGCGCCGGAGTCGAAGAGGGGGAGGGGTCGGCTTGGGCACCCGTTTTCGAGGAGCTCGACGCATCGGCCAAGAGGGGCGAAGTGCGCAATACGTCCTCTAGCGGCAGCCGCGAAGAGCCGCCCCCGAAGACGCCTTCTTCATCGGAGCCGTCCGCCGCCGGGCTCTGGTCCCAGGATCCGGGATCCCCCGATAGCCGCCCCGACGACGGCGTGCCGAGATCGCCATTCAACAGGGGTGCCGGCCCTACCGATTGGTCTTCCGCTCGGAGGGAGAGCGCGAAGGCGATAGCGAATGCCACCAGCAATACCCATAGAAACCGCGTGCGCCCCGCATGCCGCTTTGAAACGAATGCCGAGTTCCCTCCTCTCATCGCGTCCCCTCCCAAAAACGGTTGGTTTTTCGCCTTTTCGAGATTGAGCGGGTTCGCGCACGGCACAAGCCCGCCTTGCGTGACGAAGGATTACCACAATGCGGCCGCCACTTGTCGTTACATTTGGGTGACAAATATGTTACAAGTCTGTGACAGAATTGTTACAGGAATATGACACGCCTATTACAGATATGTAACAAATATGCGGCAGGGATGTGACACGCCCGCCGGAGAGGGAAAGAGGCTTTCCGAAATAGTCCGCGGGGCGAGCGGGAATTCCGCTCTATGCGTCCGGCTCGCCGCAACCGAAAAAATCCCGCACGCGGGTCACATCCCGCCCTTCGCGAGTTCGGCCTCGACCTCTTCGAGCCGTTCGCGCCGGCTCAACGGAGCCAGGAGCGAATAGACGCAGGGGACCACGAAGAGAGTGAAAAAGGTCGAGACGATGATCCCGCTAATCACTACGGTGGCCAGCGGCTTACGGACCTCGGCGCCGGGGCCGACGCCCAGGGCGGCCGGAAGCGCCGCTGCGATGGTGGCAAGCGAGGTCATCAAAATCGGGCGCAGCCGAACGGCGGCCGCATCGAGAAGAGCTTCGGGGAGGGGTAGCCCCTCTTCAAAGCGCTTTTTGTTAAAGAACTCGACCAGAAGAATCGAGTTCTTCATGGCGAGGCCCATCAGCAGGATAATCCCGATCCCGCTGTAGATGTTGAGCGACATCCCGGTGAGGAAGAGCCCTTGAAGAGCTCCGGTCAGGGAAAAGGGGAGGGCGACCAGGACCACCAGCGGATAGAGGAAGCTGTTGAATTGGGCGCCCAAGAGCATGTAGGCTAAGAGAATCCCCAGGGCAAAGGTCACCGGGAAAGAAGCGAAGGTCTCTTTTGCGGTCTGGCTGCTCCCGGTCGGTTCCACGCCGTAGCCCGGAGGAAGCTCCTTGCGACAGATTTCCAAGGCGGTGTCCAGGGCCTTCGCCTGAGATATCTCGGGCTTCACATTTGCAAAGAGGGTGATCGCCCGCCTCCGATTTTCCCGGGTGATGTCGAGCAGCTTTGGCACGACCCGCAACTCCGCGATGTCTTTGAGACGGATCATCTCTCCGCCGTAGCCGGACCAGAGAGGAAGGTTGGCCACATCCTCCGGCTCCCGCCACTGATCCGGCTCGAGCCGGATTCGCACGTCATAGCGCCGGCGGTCTGCTCGGTTGGTGTACTGCCCTTGCCGCATTCCGCCGATGGCGGTCCCGACGACGTCTGCGATCGTTTGCATGCTGATGTTGGAATCCGCGGCTTTTTGCCGATCAGGAATCACCTCCAGCTCGGGCATTCCCGTCCGGTAGTCGGTGTCCAGATCGGTGTAGTAGCCGCTGGCCTCCATCTGGCGGACGATCGCCTCCGCCTTCGTCTGAAGGACGGCGTAGTCCGAGCCGCGCAACGACAGCTCAATGTTCGTCCCGCGCTTGCTGCTGAAGGCGCTCTGACTGATGTCGATCACTTTGACGTGAAGATCGCTGTAGGCCGGTTTCTTGAACTCCTTTCGCCATCCGCGAATAATCTCCTGGAGCGGCTCTTTCCTCTCCTTCCGCGGCTTGAGCGTCACAAAGATCGCTCCCCGGTTCACTTCGCCTCCGGAATATCCGCCGACCGTCGTAAAGAAGTGCGCGACCGGCGGCTGGTTCTTGAGAAAGACTTCGAGCTGCTGCACCCGATGGTTCGTATACTCAAGCGAACTCCCCACCGGCGTTTCTATCCGCAGAAGGGTCATGCCAAGATCTTCGGACGGAGCAAGCTCCCGATGTAGCAGGGGGAAGACGCGAAGGGAGAGAAAGAAGAGCCCGAAGGAAACGAGGACGACGACCCACCGGTGGTGGAGAGCGAAACCGAGAAAGCCGCGATAGACCCTTCCCATTTTCCGATAAAAGCGCTCCAGCCAGTCTTCCACCCGCCCCGGCCGCTCACCGCTCACGAATTCAGCGCAGCGCATCGGAGCGAGCGTGAGCGCCTCCAAGAGGGAGATGAGCACCGCGCACGAGATCATCGCGCCGAACTGGAAGAGGAACTTGCCCACCACTCCTCCCAAAAAGGCGATCGGGGCGAAGACGGAGACGATCGTGAGCGTCGCGGCCGCCGCCGCGAAAAAGATCTCGCGGGTTCCGTCGAGGGCGGACTGCTCTGGGCTCTTCCCCATCCTGTGATGACGAGTGATGTTCTCCAAGACCATGATCGAATCGTCGACCACGATGCCCACCGCCAGGGAGAGCGCCAGGAGCGTGAAGAAATTGAGCGTAAATCCCATCGCCCGGCAGAAGATGAAGCTTCCGAGAATCGAAATCGGGATCGAGAAGAGCACGTTCACGGTGGTCCGAAAGGAGCCCAGAAAGGCGAGACAGACAAGAGTGGTCACGCCGATGGAAAAGAGGAGCGTAAAGGCCGTTTCGCGGATCGCCTCGGCGGTGAAGACCGAAGAGTCATAACGGGTACCAATCGACATTCCCGGCGGCAGGTCCGGCTTGAGATCCGCCATGATTCGCTTGGCCGAGTTGGCCACCTCGATCTCGTTGTATCCGCGGAGCTTTTGCAGACCCAATCCCACGGAAGGGATTCCGTCGCTCCGAGCGAAGCGGCGCGGATCCATGAGACCGTCCTCGGGCCGTGCAACCTGCGCAAGCGGGGTGAACGAGTCCGCCGGGCCCCTGACGTTACTGAGCGTGTTCGTCGCAAAGCTGGTCGTCCCCGCGGCTCCGGCCATTCCGGTTTGCGCGGATGCGATGCCGGTCAACGGCGGAAGGTTCGCCCCGCCCGAGCCTCCCCGATGGTTAAGCGCCAGGCCCCCCATCTCTTCCGGGGACCTCACCTCGCCCATCACCCGGACGTTGATCTCACTGTTTGCGCTTTCCAGGTAACCGGACGCCGTTTCCTGATACTCGGCCCGGAAGAGGTTGAGAATGTCGTTGGGAGCTACCTGATACTGCGCAAGCTTGTCCCGGTCCAACCAGACACGGAAGTTCCGGTCGGTCCATCCTCCGAGCTGGATGTCGCCCACACCCTGGACGAGAGAGAACTTGTCGCGAACGTTGTTGTCCACGTAGCGAATCAGATCCTTAAGAGGCCGGTCCGAAGTGACCGCAAGCCAGAGGATCGGGGAATCGTTCTGATTTACTTTGAAGATGACGGGGGGATCGACGTTGTAGGGGAGCTGTACCGATCGGATCTTCGAATTCGTCTCCTGCAGGGCCGCATCGATGTCCCGGTCCAAGCGAAAGTCGAGCTGAATCCGCGCCACGCCCTGCATGATCGTGCTCGTAACGTCGCGAATCCCCTGCACCGACATCAGCACTTCTTCCAAGGGATCGACCACCTCGGCTTCCATTACCTCGGGAGAGGCGCCGGGCCACTGGGCGACGACGGTCAACACCGGATAGGTCACATCCGGAAGCCGGCTGATCCCAAGGGAGAAGAGGCAGAGAGTGCCGAAAAAGACCAGGGCCGCCATGAGCATCCATGCGGCGACCGGCCTGCGGATCGCGAGTTCGGATAAGTTCATGGGATTCCGTCCGGGCTCTGCGGGGCATCCGCATGCTCCCAAACCACCTGAGCAGGCCGCCCACGAACCGGCGGAGCGGGCTGGCGGGGATGCCTTTCCAGCCGGGCGAGCACGCGATAAGCGGCCGGAACCACAAAGAGCGTGAAGAAGGTGGAAACGCTGACTCCTCCCAGGATGGTGATCGCCATGGGAATCCGGCTTTCGGAGCCGGGGCCGATCGCCAGAGCCGGGGGAAGGGCGGCCGCAAGGGTCGCCACCGACGTCATCAAGATCGGACGGAGCCGGATCGGGCCCGCTTCCAGAAGGGCTTCCCGGACGGGCAAGCCCTCGAGATGCCGCTTCTGGTTCGCGAACTCGACGAGCAGAATCGAGTTCTTCTTCGCGATTCCCATCAGCAGAACTAGGCCGATCATGCTGTAGAGATTGATCGACTGATGAGTGAGCCAGAGAGCAAGGAGGGCTCCGCTCAAGCTGAAGGGAAGTGCGAGCAAGACGGTCAAGGGATGGATAAAGCTGTTGAACTGGGAGGCGAGAACCATATACGCGATGGCCACCCCTACCCAGAGAGCGAATTCGAGACTGCCGAAGGTCTCCTCGAACGCGGCGGCGCCCCCGCTCCAGTAGACCCGATACCCGTGAAGCACGGACCTGTCGGCGATCCTCCTGGCTTCGGCCAGGGCCGCTGCCTGCGACTTCCCGGGAGCGACATTGGCAAAGACGGTGATCGCCCGCTCCCGCATCCGCCGCCCGAGGGTCTGAAAGGTCGGCACGGTCTCGAAGTGGGCCACCGACGTGATGGGCATGTACTCATTGGAGTTCGTCCGCACGAAGAGCTTCTGGATATCCTCCGGCTTGATCCGCTCTCCTCCTTCCAACCGGATCCGGATGTCGTAACGCCGGTCCCCATTCGTGAACTGGCTCTGGGCTACACCGCCGATCGCAACGGCCACCGTATTGGCGATATTCTGGATGGGCATGGCACAGGCATTGGCGGCAAACCGGTCCGGGAAGACGCGGACCTCGGGCATCCCGTCCCGAAAATCGGTATCGAGATCGACGAAGTAGCCCGATTTTTTCATTTCGGCGGTGATCTTGCCGATCTGTTCCCGGAGCGCCTGGTAGTCCCGGCCCCGCACGGAGAACTCGATCGGAAACCCTCTTCCCGTGGTAAATCCACGGATCGACAGATCCTGGAGAGCGACCTTGAGACCTCCAAGCTTGCTCAGCTCTGTTCGCAGCCGGTCTCCGAGCTCCTGCTGCGTGAGCTTCCGCTCCCCCTTGGGCTTGAGCGTCACGTAGATGGTGCCGACGTTGACCTGCGCGTCGATCAGGTTGCCATCGCTCGCCCCCGTGCGCTGAATGAACCCGCCGACCTCTCCAAAAGCCCGAGCGACTTCGGGGTGAGTCGCGATGATCGCCTCGCACTCCTCCAGCTTCCTCTGGGTAAAGTGAATCGAGGAGCCCACCGGAGTCTGGATCCGCACCAGGAACGAGGATTCGTCTTGCGCGGGAATCAGCTCCTTGGGCAGCAGCGCGAGGAAACGCAGGGAGAGAGCGAAGAGGCCCGAAGCCACAAAGAGGACCAGCCACGGATGATCGACGCAGACGCGCAGAAAGAGGCGATAGACCCGCGATAGTCCATGAAAAATTCGGTCCATGAGCCATGCCAACCCGCTGCGGTGGCTCGGATCCTCGAGCAGCTGGGAACAGCGCATGGGAGTTAGAGTGATCGCCTCGAGCAGCGAAAGGGCAACAGCGGCGGTGATCGTCACGCCGAACTGGTAAAAATACTTCCCCACGATCCCGCGCATGAAGGCGACAGGCAGGAAAATGGCCAGGATCGCCACCGTGGCGGCCACGGCGGCAAAGGTGATTTCCCGTGCTCCGATCTGGGCGGCCAACACCCTCCCCTGACCCATTTCCCGGTGACGAACGATGTTTTCCAAGACCATGATGGCGTCGTCCACGATGATTCCGATGGCCAGCGACAGTCCGAGCAGAGTGAAGAAGTTGAGGGTAAAACCTAGAAAGTAGAGGATGATGAAGGTCCCGAGCACCGAAGTTGGGATGGAGAGAAGGACATTCAAGGTGGAGCTCCACGTTCCCAAAAAGAGATAGCAGACCACCGCCGTAACCAGGGCCGAAAGCAGCAGGGTGAAGAGAGTTTCCTGGATCGCCTCCTCGATATGCTGCGTCCGGTCGTAGGCGACTTTGACCTCGAATCCGGGGGGCAACTGCTTTTTGACTTCCTCCAGCTTCTGTTTGACCGCACGAGCGACGGCAACGGAATTCGCCCCCGGCTGCTTCTTGATCCCCAAGCCCACGACCGCATTCCCACCGGTGACGGCGATTCGCCGAATGTCGTCGAGCCCGTCCTCCACGCGGGCGACATCCTTGATATGGATGGGCGAACGATAGACGAGCTCGGTCCCACGCCTCTTAATCTGAATGTTCCCTACCTGTTCCGGGGTGAGCCCTTCCCCCATCGCGCGCACGTTCATCTCCCGGCGCGCGTTTTCGAGGTATCCCGCCGCGACCTCGACCTGTTCCTGCTGGAGTGCCGTCTGCACGTCGAGCAGAGTGAGTTGCAGAGGCTTCAACTTCTCATTATCCACCCAGACACGAAGGTTGCGGACGTTGTAACCGGCCAGCACGATCTCTCCGACCCCGGGAACGATTTGGAACTCGTCGTGCAACACCAGATCCACGTAGGTTACGAGATCGTGCAGCGTCTTGTTCTTTCCCGAAACCGATAGGATCAGGATCGGCTGCTCCTCCGGATTGTCCTTGGTCAAGATCGGCTGCGCGACGGGTTGGACGGTCTGGGTGGCCGCCTGCGTCGTCGTATCATAGGGGAGCTTGACCGAGCTGACCTTGGACTGGACCTCGGTCAACGCCGCATCGATCGGCCGGCCGAGGTCAAACTCGAGAATGATCGAGGCCTGCCCCTGCTCGATGAAAGAGGTGATGTTCCGAAGCCCCTGCGAGGAAATCACGGCTTCCTCGATCGGATCGACGATCGCCGTCTCCATGATTTCCGGGGCCGCACCCGCCCACTGCAGGTTGATCGTCAAGACCGGGAAGTCGATCTCGGGCAAATCGCTGACGCCCAGCCGGCCGAGAGAGACGGCGCCGAAGAGGATCAGCCCCGCCATCAACATCCAGGCAAAGACCGGGCGGCGAATCGAGAGGTCGGAGAGAGTCATCTGGATATCCCGTCCCTCGTCGGTCCTGACAGAGGGGCTGTTAGAAGCCAGGGCCGCATTCGTGCGAGCAGGCGAGCGAGGTCCTTGGGCCGTAACCGATCAAACCAGCCCCGCGGGAAAAAGTCGCGCAAATCCTTCGGTGCGACTTCTACCGATGGCAGATCACAAGCCGCCCGAGAAGGCTCCTGTCTCCATCGCCTCATTGGGGATGAAAGAGGGAACGACCTTCTGCTTTGCTCTCCTCCCATGGCGGGTCCGGCTTTCCTCTTCCGGGGAGCTCGGAGATGGTAGCCAGGGAGGACTCGGGATGAGGATGATGGGAGCATCTTGACGCTGCTGGAAGTAGCCGCCGCCGTCCGGAAATGTCTTCCAAAGCTCCACCCCTGCGCCGCTATCCTTTACCGACGACTGAACATAGTCCACCTCCCGAGCTCCGGCAGATCGCGATTCCGCCGCCAGCAAGAACCCGAAAAAGACGAAGCAGAGACAAGCCATCCGCCTTTTCTTGGGCATAAAAAACATTCTAGCGGCTTCTTCTCTCGAGGAAAAGAAAAGGATACTCGCAAGCGGCCTACAAGGCTTTATCATGACCCTGTACGGTCTTTTTCCAATCCTCGCCGGCCGCTTCGGAACGATAACGTTTTGCGCAAGGTTTCACGAGCGCGGAAGAGCAGGGCGCGCGTCGCGCTCAAGGAAAGCCCGAGCACTCGGCCGATCTCCTCATAGGAGAGATCTTCATGGCTTTTGAGCACCACTGCGAGCCGCTGCTTTGGCGGAAGGGATGCGATCGCCCGTTCGACCAGCTCGAGCCGTTCTTTATCGAGGAGGGCATCGGCAGGGGTGCGGGGAGCGATCGGGCCGACGCATCCCTGGCGATCCTCTTCGAAAGAAAGAAGGGAATCGGAGGAGCGGCGGCGAAGCTCGTTCAAGACAAGCCGGCGTAGGATCGTAAAGAGCCAGGTGCGAAATTTTGCCGTCGGTCGATAGCGCTTGGCAGCCCAATAGACGCGAAGAAAGACCTTTTGCGTGATCTCCTCCGCGAGGAAACGGTCCTGCAGCATCTTGACCGCGGTGCCGAAAACGGCCACCTCATGGCGTTCGATCAGGAGCCGGAAGGCTGCATCATCGCCCTTGGCGGTCTTCGCCATGAGCTCGGCATCGTCCAATTCTTCCGGCATCACGATTCAGTTTTCCGACCCTGCCCGACCAGAGGCGAGTTCCCTGCGCGAACTCCCGCTTTATCCGGCATCTCTCACAAATTTCGCATACGCCCTTCCTCCCTCATGCCCCGAGGAAGCTCGAAGCTCATGGGGAAGAAGCCGGCATCGCCGGAGGGGCCCCGGGCCCGGAGGGCGAGCTGGTTTGCAGCATGTCTTGGAGGGGAAGACCGGTGCGCTTCAAGTTCCCCGGGGCCAAGCCCGATTGGACGAAGAGATTCACTAACTGGTAGCGGGCGTTCATCTCGTTCTGGTGTAGAGCGAGCCTCGCCTGCTGGTAGACGTTCAGCGCTGTGAGAACGTCCAGGAGTTGCGCCACCCCCCGCTGAAAATCCTGCCGCTGTGCCGCATAGTAGAGCGCGGAGACCTCTACCTCCTCCCGATACCGGAGAACCTGTCCCACCGCGGCATTGAACAGGGCAAAAGCGATCCGAAGATTTTGGTCATCGGTCCGCTTCAGATTTTCCACCTGGAGCTCGGCGGAGTGCACCAGCGCCTGCTGCTGGCGCACATATCCCGTATAGAGGCCGCCCGTAAAGAGCGGCATCGTCGTCACGATGTTGGTGTTCCAGGTGACCGGCGAAAACGGCTGGTGGCTGAGAAAGTAGGTGCCGGTCAGGGCGGTGCGAGGGCCAAACTCGCCGATCGCCACCGCCAGAGTCGCTTTCTGGGCGCGCAGAAGCTGCACCTGGGCGAGAATGTCCGGACGGCTTCCCACATGGACCAGGTAGTCCTCCAGTGTCTGGGAACCGGGGAAAGGCTGAGTCTCCTTGAGGTCGATCTTCTCCGGGCCGATACCCAGGTAGTAATTGAGCACCGCTTTGTACTGGTTCCGCAGCCCAATGTAGCCTTCGCGCTGAGCGACCGCCGCCGCGAGATTTGCCTGCCCTTGAAAGACATCGGCCGGCCGGGACCGGCCGACCTTGAATCGGTACTGGAGCTCGTTGACCAGCTCCCGCAGGGCGGCGATCAGATCCTCGAGGATGAGCACGGCCCCTTCGTAATTGAGCTCTTGATAGAACCCCTGCGCGACGTTCAGGTAGAGGTTCTGGTAGTCCCATTCCATGCTGTAGGTC
The DNA here is from genome assembly GCA_050179015.1 of Methylacidiphilaceae bacterium. Taxonomy (GTDB): domain Bacteria; phylum Verrucomicrobiota; class Verrucomicrobiia; order Methylacidiphilales; family Methylacidiphilaceae; genus Methylacidimicrobium. Next base: position 73,082 of record JBFXFN010000002.1, read on the forward strand.
TGCGCGGAAGCGGTCGCCCGAGCCGCCGCAACCCGATTCTGCTGCCGCAGGCTGTCAAAGAGAAGCCACGTCGAGTTGATCGAATTGAAGGAGAAGTAGCCGCGGGATGTCCCGACGGCTACCCCACCCACTGTAGGGAGAACCCCGGTGGTGTTTTGAAAGCTCTGCATGTTCTCCCAAGTGAATTGCGGTGAGAAACGCGACTGGGCTTGCGCCACCACCGCCTGCTGCGCGCGCACGGTCTGATAATCGATCTTCAACTGGTCCCACCGGATCGCCGCCAGCCGATAACATTCCGACAAGTCGATCGCGTTCGGATCCGACCGTTTTACGGCGATCGGCGAAACGGCTTCCAGAAGCGTCTCCAGGGAAGGGATGCTCGATGCGGCGGGACGGCCGGGGACGGGTTGCGGATTGGCCGGCAGCGCGCGAAGCGGCCAGCCTGGCTGGGTTCCTACCGACTTCTCCTGCGACTGCGCCCTAACCTGCCAAGGGAAAAGAGAGAGGAAACAGGAGACTCCCAGGGCTAGACATGTTGTGCTTTCTCTAACGTTCATCGCCCCCTTATGGAATGGAAGCCTTGAGCGCCGGCGGCTGATTCGGACCCACGGGCGGGCCGAGGCGGAGGACGTTGTGCAGAGGGAGGCCGGTTGCATCGATGTTGGTCGGTGTTAAACCCGCCTGGACGAAGAGATTCACCAGCTGGTAGCGGGCGTTCATCTCGTTCTGATGCAGGGCGAGCCTCGCCTGCTGGTAGGTGTTCAGAGCCACCAAGACATCCAGGAGTTGAGCGACGCCGCGCTGAAAGTCATCCCGCTGCGCCGCGTAGTAGAGCGCGGAAACTTCGACCTGTTCCCGATACTGAAGGACCTGTTCCACCGCGGCGTTGAAGAGAGCGAAGGCGATGCGAAGGCTCTGGTCGGCGGTGCGCTTCAAATTCTCCACTTGGAGCTCGGCGACGTGGACGAGTGCCTGCTCTTCGCGGACCGTCGAGGTCAGTAGGCCGCCCGTGAAGAGCGGCATCGTCGTCACGATGTTGACGGTCCAGACAACCGGCGAGGATGGCTGGTGGCTCAAAAAGTAGCTACCCGAGACTCCCGCGCGCGGACCGAAATTGCCGATGGCGACCGCCAGAGCCGCCTTCTGCGCACGCAAGAGCTGGAGCTGCGCCAGGACATCCGGCCGGCTCCCTACGTGAACCAGGTATTCCTCCAAGCTCTGCGATCCGGGAAAGTCCTGGGTCTCCTTGAGATCGATCTTCTCCGGGCCGATGCCCAGGTAGTAGTTGAGCGTCGCCTTGTACTGATTCATTAAGCCGATGTACCCCTCCCGCTGGGCTACCGCGGCGGCAAGGTTCGCCTGTCCTTGGAAGACATCGGCGGGTCGGGACCGTCCGATCTTGAGCCGGTATTCGAGTTCGGTCACGAGCCCTTGGAGAGCGGCGATCTGATCTTCGAGGATGGCCACGCTCCCTTCATAGTTGAGCTCTTGATAAAACGCCTGCGCGACGTTCAGGTAGAGCATCTGATAATCCCGCTGCATCGTGTAGGATTGGGCGGCGGCATCCGCTCGAGCGGCGGCCACGCGATTCTGCTGCCTCAGGCTGTCGAAGAGAAGCCAGGTGGTGTTGATGCCGTTGAACGAGAAGTAGCCGCTGGATGTTCCCACGGCCACCCCGCTGACAGTCGGGATGACACCAGTGGTGTTTTGAAAGCTCTGCATGTTCTCCCAAGAGAATTGCGGAAAAAATGCCGACAAGGTTTGTGCCACCACCGCCTGCTGGGCACGCAGGGTCTGGTAATCGATCTTTAACTGGTCCCAGCGAATCGCCGCCATCTGGTAGCAAGCAGACAGATCGATCGCATTGGGATCCGACCGCTTTCCGGTGATCGGCGAAACCGCTTCCAGAAGCGTCTCCAGGGAAGGAGCGTTGCCGGGAGCGGGACGTCCTTGCACCTGCTGTTGATAGGAGGGCAACGCGTGAGCGGGCCGAGCCGGTTGCGCTCTTTCCGCCTTCGGCTCGGTCTGGGCGGAGAGAGATCCGGAAGAAGAAATGACGCAAAGGAGCATCCCAGTGAAAGCCACTCTGGGCCACGGCAACCGTGCGTAATGCCTTTTCCCCTTTTTCACAGACTCCGACAGGCTGGAAGCTCTTTCCCTCCCTGCTCTACGCAATGGCTCTCCAGGGAGATCCGTTCATTGCATAGGGATATAACCGGATCGCCCTCAAAATGTCTCGCTCTCGTCCTCCCTGTCTTCCGAGTAGAGCTTCTTCTCGAGTTCCGGGAAGAGGCGGTGCAAAGCCTCCCGGTACTTGCCTTGCGTCTTCGCTACAATCGTATCCGGCAAGACGGGAGCCGGCGGACGCTTATCCCAGGAGATCGACTCCAGGTAGTCTCGCACGAACTGCTTGTCGAAGCTGGGTTGACTCCCGCCCGGCCTGTAGTCCGACAGCGGCCAGAGGCGAGAACTGTCGGGAGTCAGAACCTCGTCGATCAGAAGAAGCTCGCCTCGTCGCATCCCGAATTCGAATTTCGTGTCGGCGATGAGGATCCCCCGTTCCGCGGCATATTCCCGTCCCGCCTTGTATAGCCTCAGGGAGAGCGAGGCAATCTTCGCATGCAGCGCCTGCCCCAAGAGTTGATCCGCCTCGGATGCCGTCAGCGGCTGGTCATGCCCGGTTTCCGCTTTGGTTGTCGGCGTAAAAAGCGGCTCCGCCAGAGGATCCCCTTCCCGCAGACCCCGAGGCAGCGAAACGCCTGCCACCTCCCCGGTCCTGCCATACTCCTTCCACGCGGAACCCGCGAGGTATCCGCGAACCACGCATTCGATCGGCAGAGGCCGGCAGGGCTTGGCTCGCGTCAGGCGGCCCGCCCACTCCTCAAAGGGAACCCCTGTCGGAAGATCGTAGCCCACGACATGATTAGGACAGAGAGAGATCAGATGGGTAAACCAGCCTCGGCTGATTTGCGTGAGAATCTTCCCCTTGCCGGGAATCGGGGTCGGCAAGATGCAGTCGAACGCCGAGATTCGATCCGAGGCTACGAGCCAGAGTTCGTCCTTCCAGGAGTAGAGGTCTCGCACCTTTCCCTGGCGGATCCGCCGGATACCGCACCTAGCCAACTTCTCTTCTTTCTCCACAGATCCTCTTTATTCCGCAAAGGCCTCTCCCGTAAAGCCGAGGCGTTGCCCCGGACGGACCCGGTAGCCTTGCCAACCTTCACCACAAGCCGCTAGGATTCTTTCCAAGAGCCGGTTAGCGGCCCCGCAACTTCTGTGAGCCGGCATGTCTCACAAATTTCGTGGCGCAACCGCGGCAAAAGGCATGGATGCCGAGGCGGGGCGCCGGTCTTCCGCCGGAGTTGTATTTGGACATACGGCAACGATGGAAAACCAAGCTCGGGCAAAGCCGGCAGACCCGTTTTCCGCCAGCCGCAGGACAAAGCTCGGGAGATGCGTCGGCTAGGGTAGCCTTTCCATCGTATATGGGCATCGCCCGCATCCAGGCTTGCGCTAAGTTCTTCTTCGAAGACGGGCAGAAATTTGCTGTCCAGGGAGTAAGCTACGGTCCTTTTGCTCCTCGGCCGATCGACGGAGCCCCCTTTCCCGAGGCCGCGACCGTCCGAGATGACTTCTCCAAGATGGAGAAGTGCGGCTGCAACGTTCTGCGGATCTATCATGTCCCCCCCCTCGACCTGCTCGATTCCGCTTTAGACCACGGGCTGCGAATCCTCATTACGATCCCCTGGGTTGAACGTACGCTTTTCTGGAAGGATCGTCGGGTGCTGTCCGATATCCGCAAGCATGTCCGGAATTCGGTGCGGGAGCGAGCCTCTCATCCAGCGATCTTTGCTTACCTGGTCGACAACGAGATCCCGCCCGACCTCATCCGCTGGGCCGGGACCGGAAGAATCGAGCGCCACCTCGATTCCCTGATCGACCTGGTGCGGGAAGAGGATCCCGAAGCACTCGTGAGCTACGCCAACTATCCTCCGACCGAATATCTGAACCCTCTCTCGGTCGACTTCGTCAGCTTTAATCTATACCTCCATCGCACCAGAGACCTCCGCGCCTATCTGGCGCGGCTGCAGAATCTTTCGGGCGAGAAGCCGCTTCTGATCACGGAGTTCGGCATGGATACCCGACGCCATTCACAAACCGACCAGGCGGATCTCCTCGCGGCCCACGTCGAAACGGTTTTCGAGCAAGGTTTAGCCGGAACCATCCTCTTCTCCTGGACGGACGAATGGTTCACGGGAGGCTTGGAGATCACCGACTGGGCATTCGGCTTGGTGCGGAAAGATCGCAGTCCGAAGCCGAGCTTTCATCGGATCCAATCCCTCTTTCGCTCATGGAGGGAGCCGCTGTTTCGCCGTTTTCCCCTCCGGCGCTGGCCGAAGATTTCGGTCGTCGTCTGCAACTTCAACGGGGCGAGATTCCTGGGCGACTGCCTCTACTCCTTGCAGAGACTGCAGTACCCCGACTTCGAGATCCTCGTGGTCGACGACGGCTCCACCGACGGTTCAAGGAAGCTCCTTGAGAGCTTCGAGGGAGTCCGTGTGATCCGCCAGGAAAATCTCGGCTTGGCGGTCGCGCGAAACCGGGGCATCGCCGCTGCGCGAGGAGAGATCGTCGCATTTACCGACGCCGATTGCCGGGTCGACCGGGACTGGCTCTATTTCCTGGCCAAGGCCTTCGAATCGAGCGATCTGGCAGGCGTGGGCGGACCCAACGTCGCTCCCCGACCAACCACGGCGATCGAGGCAGCCCTCGCCGCGGCGCCCGGCTCCCCGACCCACGTCCTGCTCACCGACGAGCTGGCGGAGCACATTCCCGGATGCAACATGGCGTTCCGCCGAGCCGCGCTGGAAACCATCGGAGGCTTCCTCCCCGATTTTCGCGTCGCCGGGGACGACGTAGACCTCTGCTGGCGCCTCCTCGAGCGCGGCGATCGCGTTGGCTACGCTCCCGGAGCGCTCGTCTGGCACCATCGACGCTCGACCGTATCGGCTTACCTGCGGCAGCAGGCCGGCTACGGAAAAGCGGAAGCTCTCCTTCGCTTCCGCCATCTCTCCCGGTTCTCCGCGAACGGTGTCGCCTTCTGGCACGGACAAATCTATTCTCCTCGCACCGCCCGCGCTTGCTTCTTTCAACCCCTCATCTACCGCGGTCCTTTTGCCAGCGGCCTTTTTCAAAGCCTCTACTCTCGTCCGGACCCCTCTTGGATCGCAGCCATCTCCAGCGCGGAATGGCTCGCCGCGGCTCTGCTACCGCTGGTCCTCTCCCTTCGCTGGCGATGGCTGCTCTTCCCCTCGCTCCTCGCGATTTTGATGAGCTTTCTGCCCGCCGCGATCTATGCGCTCCGCGTCGAGATCGCACGACCCTTTAGAACCAGGAGGACACGGCTGCTTCTTTTTGCCCTGGCTTTTTTGCAGCCGCTTGCCCGCGGCGTTGCGCGGCGCTTCACCTGGCTCCGGGGAAAACCGACTCCAGCCGGCTCGGCCGCTTCCATGGAAGCCGGTTCCCCAAGCGGGCTCCTCTTCGGCGGAGGCGTGGCTCTATGGAGCGAGTCCGGCGTCGATCGCAGCCAGCTGCTCGACCAGATCCGATGCGTGCTGGAGGAGAGCCGCCACTGCTATGCGCTCGATGCCGGTTGGGGGGATTGGGATATTCACGTATTCACCGGGCCTTGGTGGCATGTGCGCCTCCGCACCTTGACCGAAATCTATCCTCAAGGGAGGAGGCTACTGCGCGTGGCGATCCTGCTCCGGCCGAGCCCTCTCGCCGCTCTTGGCTGGACAATCGGCTGCATTGCCATGGCCGCGGCGCCGGTCGTCTTCGGCTGGCGGGCCCTGCTGCTCTCCCTGGCAGCCGCGCCGGCTTTGGCCCTTTGGCTTCGCGAAGGAGTGCACCTCCGCCGCCGGCTTGCGGCAATGGTGGTCGCAGCGGGCCGACGACTCCGCCTCTCCCTGGTTCCCTGGCTTCCTTTTGGTTCGCGTCCCGGCTCGCCCTGCGGCACCCCATGCGAGGAGCGGTAAGTGAGATCGCCAAAATCGCCGACCGAAGACTTGATGAGGCAGCGCCCGCCACGCGAAGGCGTCGGCTCGCGAGGCGGGTGCAAAACACACTGGTCCCTCTTTCAGGAGACCTTTCCCTACTTTTCCGGGGTTTTCGGCTCGGCCTTGTTCGCTTCGTTCCTGCTTCTCCTGACAGTGGCGGCAAACCTCCTGCGCCCTTGGCCGGTCCAGTGGCTCATCGACAACGTTCTGCTTTCCCCTCGCACCGGAAGCCAGTTCCTCGGTCGGCCGCTCTCTCCTACGGAAGGCGCGTTCGGAGCTGCTGCGGCTCTTGTCGGGTTTTCGCTGCTTCATGGGGGTCTCAACCTTTGGGCTACTTCTCTTCTCCACCAGTGCGGGCTGCGTGCTCTGGTGCGGCTGCGCACCGATCTCTTCGCGTGCTTGCAACGCCTTCCTCTCCCGTATCATCGAAGCCGCCTCAGCGCAGACCTTGCGTACCGGGTCGTCTATGATGCCCAAGCAATTCAGACGTTATTCCAGAGAGGGCTCGGTACTGCCTTCGGATCGGGCGTCACGCTGATCGGCGCAACCGTCGTTCTTTTCCGCATGAACTCCCTCCTGGCAGCGTGCGCAATGGGAATCCTTCCGTTCCTCTGGTTCGTGATCTCCCATTTCGCGAGCCGAATCCGCAGGGAGAGCGGGGAGGTCCAGGAAAGGGAGAGCACTGTTCTCGCCCATGTTTCCGAGGGTTTGTCCAACATTCAACTTTTTCAAGCCTACGGGCGGGAAGAGAAAGCCCTCTCTTCGTTCCGCGACCATGTCGAGAATAGCCGGCAGACCAATCTCGCATTCCTCTGGACCACCAGCCTCTCCGGATTGGCGGCAACGGTGATCACCGCGTTAGGATCTGCTCTGGTTCTCTTTGTCGGGGCGCAGCAGGTGGTGCTTGGACGCCTGACCGTAGGGGAACTATGGATCTATCTGAGCTACTTGGCGCTCCTCTATCAACCGCTAGAGCAGTTGTCGTACACCGCTTGGGCGCTGGAGGATGCGGCTGCGCGTCTGGGCCGGGTATTCGACGTCCTCCAAACCGAGGATACGATCCCCGAGCTGCCGGGCGCGGGGGTTCTTCCGCGCCCTCGCGGGGAAATCCGCTTCGATCGCGTCTGGTTCTTCTACGACCGGGGCCGACCGGTTCTGGAGGACCTCTCCTTCCACGTCGCGCCGGGACAGCGCATTGCCATCGTAGGCCCGACCGGCAGCGGGAAAAGCACGCTCCTCGCCCTTCTCCCGCGCTTTTTTGATCCTTCCGCCGGCACGATCCGGATCGATGGCGTCGACATCCGGACGGTAACCAAAAGGTCGCTACGCGAAAGCATCGGGATCGTCCTCCAGGATACGGCTCTCTTCCAAGGAACCATCCTCGAGAACATTGCCTTGGGAGGCGCCCCCGCCTCGTTTTCCGAAATTCAGGAGGCGGCACAAGCCGCGCAAGCCGATGAGTTTATCGAGCGGTTGCCGCAAAAATATCTGACACTCATTGGGGAACATGGACTGACCTTGAGCGGGGGCCAACGGCAACGGATCGGGATTGCCCGCGCCTTCCTCCGTCACGCCCCCATTCTTCTGCTCGATGAGCCGACCGGATCCCTCGATCCAGCCGTCGAGGCCGAAGTGCTCAAGAGCCTGCGTTCTCTCTCTCGCCGTCAGACGACCCTGCTCGTCACGCATCGGCTTCGCCTAGCGAGCGAAATGGATTGGATCTATGTTTTGAACCAAGGCCGCATTTCCGAATCAGGACGACACGGTGACCTTCTGGCTCAGGGGGGGCTCTACCGCCGGCTCTGGGAAGCCCAGAACGCCGAGGTCGGAGCGGACACGGGCGATCGCCCGTAGCGCCTATCTCGATCACCGCGGGGACGCATCGCCGTTTTGCTCGAAGCGCGCCGCAATGCTGCCCATCCGGGCCACGTCATATCCAGGCAGAGCGGCAAACTCGGCCCGCATGCGTGAATCGGAGAGTAGATCGAGGAGCAAGGCGACGGTGGGATGATCGGCTTGGTCGTGCGGAACAATCCAGTGGAATTCGCTTATTCCGAGCGGAACGAAGTCGACATCCAGCGCCTGGGCGCAGGCACGGTTGGTCAGGGCGGCATCCGCTATCCCGTAGGCCACCATTCGCGAGGCGGACGCCGGACTACAAGCTGTCTTCTCATACCCTCGAACCGCACTTCCGGGAATCCCTTGTTTTCGAAACAAGTCGTCCAGGAAAGCTCGACTTCCCGATCCCGCATTCCGATTGCAGAAACGCAACCTAGGATTGGTCAGGTCTTCGGCACAATGGATGTTCATGGGATTTCCTCGCGCGACGGCAACCCCCTCTTCCCACTGGGCGAATCGGATCAAGACCCCACCGAATCCCCGCAAGGCTTCTCGTGCGAGCACCACGTTATTGCGCTCTGCCCCACTAGGAAGATGGCAGCCCGCCAAGTGCGTCTGACCCGCCCGAAGGGCCGCCGCCGCATCTTCGCTCGAGCAGGAAACCCAACGCAGACGATTCCGGCTCACGACGGCGACCCTTTCGACGAGCAGGCCGATGCTGGGGTCACACCCGAGAATGAAGGCGCTGCGTTGAATCGCGGAGGCGGAGGAGAGAAGCGTCCACTCTCCCGCCTGATCTTCGTCCCGGAGGAGAGCGTCGGCCGCGACAAAGGAGCCGGAGCCCTCTTCCAACCGTTCTACCGGGTAAGGAACCAACCGGCCCCGCACATCCGCCAAGACGAGCCGCCTACCACCCGGCATCCGAGGAAACGGGCCCGATGAGAGAGGAAGATCAATTCCTTCCCAGCAGGGAAAGATCTCCTCCACCCGGCTTCCGAGAGATCGAGCCAGACGGACAGCGACCAGGGTATTCGGAATATAGCGTCCGGTCTCTATCGAGTGGAGGGCCTGACGTGTGATCCCGACCCGGTTCGCCACCTCCTTTTGGGAGAGACCCTTCTCGAGCCGCTTCTGACGGACGGGCTTCTCGAAGAGTGCGGTGATTCCCTTGCCGGTCTGCCTTTTTCGCCGATCCGTTTCCATGTCTTATCTTCTGTCGCCCTTTCGCGCACACCCCCCGCCCTTGCAGTCGAACCACGATTTGCCCGTGGGTCTCACAAATTTCGTGCCCGTGGAGCCCCCCCGCTCGCCCTCCTCCGGCAAAAGGCGGGAATATCGAGATTCTCCCCCTTATGCAGCGTGGCCGCGGTTTTCGCAAATGGAGTGTTTTCCGCAAAGGAATAGGCGGACCCTCCTTCCTGCCCCGGTACGGCTCGGGAACGGATCGGAAGTTCCGCCGGGGCCTTGCTCGGCTCCTCCCGAGGACGCTCCGTCGGAACCGGTTTGGAGAGCCGATAGGCGCTTTGACCTAGGAGAAGCAGGAGTTGATTCCGCGCCGGTCGAGTCCGCTTCCGCCGGAAAAGGGAGATGCGCGCGGCGCTGGGGAGATGGCTCTTCAGACGGGTCTCGAGCGCATTCGCCCGGCCGGACGACCCCTCGCCCTCCTCGACGCATGCCAGGCAACGGTCGGCTTTCTCGGCCACCTGCCGAAATTCGCGGCTCTCCAAGATCGCTAGCGAGAATGGCTCGCTGCTTGCTCCCGCTTCCGTAAAGACATGGCAATTCTCGACCTCTCCGGCACCGGCGAACGGGAAAGCCTCCTCGCCTCTTTGCGCCACGGGGAGAACGGTCCCATTGGCCATTCCCAACCAGACATCGACCCACTGGGCGATCGCGCCCTGGAATGCGCGCAACCCTCGTCTAACACCCGCGATCCCGGAGGGAGATCCCTCCGCCATCGCCGTCGCAGTCGGAAAAAGAAAGAGGGACATCTCCGCCGAGAACCCGTTCCGAGCGGCTTCCGCCGCCTCCCGCCGCTCCTTGGCTTCAAAGGGAAAGGGAAGAAGCCCGAATATCGTCGTCGGAATCTCCCGCTCCACGGCCTTTAGGGATAGGGCTTCCGCCACGGTGGCGCCGGTCGCTCCGGCAAGCCCCGTCACGATCAACAGATGAGTGCATCCCCCGAGTAGACGATCGAGCCGCTGATTCTCCTGCCCTACAAGCCGCCACGCAAGATCGCGGCTCCCAAAGCAGCCGAGCCCTCCCACCAAGTCCGGAGCGAGGAGGAGCTTCTCCGAAGCCAGCGATCCTTCCACCGTAGAAGCCTCTCCGTCGCAAGCCAAGCTCCCCTCCGGGGGGAAATCGGCCAGGAGAATCCACTCGTCAAGGACATTGATTCCCGCTGCGCCTGCGCCAACGATACGAACGCTCATTCCGCTTTCCTCATGGGTCGGAATCTCAGCTAAAAAAACGAATGCCGGAAAGGAACCGGCGCAGCGACCGCCCCATGCGATCCCATCGACCGCCCCCGTTCTCTTGTAGCTCTACGATCCTGCCATACCGCAAAAGGCCCAATACGGTCGTCCAGTCCTGTCTCGTCTCGATGGAGAGATCCCCCTCGAAGGAGAGCGGCTTGCCCGTCTCTACGGGGCGGTCAAAAATCTTTCCGGCAAGCGTCTGAATCCCATCAAGCCGGGAAGCTCCCCCCGTCAGAAAAACCGTGCCAGCGAAGCTTTCCCAGAACGGCTGCGCTTCCAAGTCTTCCCGAATGATTTCAAAAATCTCCGCCTGCCGCGCCTGAAGGACCTCCCCGATCAACGCCATCGGGACGAATCGCTGTTCGTAAGAGCCTTCGGCCGACAGACTAACCCGTCGATAAGTCGCTTCCTCCGGCAGGTCCACCGAGCCATAGTTTTTTTTGAGCTCCTCGGCTCGGGGAAACGGAACTTTGACGGCCACGGCGAGATCATTCGTAAGATGGTCCCCCCCAACGCCGAGCGTGCCGGAATGGGCAACAAAGCCATTCCGATAAACGATATAATCGGTGACTCCCGCTCCACAGTTGATGACAAGGGAACCAAAGCCCTTTTGCTCCGGGGTCAGAAGAGCCTGGGCAGTAGCGTAACTCGATAGGGCATAGCCTTTGACCCGAAGAGAGAGTTCCTTCACGCAGTGGATCGTAGTCTGGAGGCGCGTCGCAATTCCGGAAACCAGATGGTAATCGGCCATCAGCCGGCGCGAAAAGAGTCCAACCGGGTTGGCGGTCGCCGTGCCGTCGTCGAGGATGTAGGTCTGCAGAAGGTCATGCAGCAAGATCTGACCCGGCGGCAGGGCCTGCTGTCGCACGAGCTCGCGCAGCTCGCGCAGATGGCCCTCCTCGATCATCGCCCCCTCCTCTCCCAAATCGAGAGCCAGACGGCTTTGGAAGGAGCGGATATGAGCGCCCGAAATCGCTAGGTAAACCTCTCCAATCGAAACGTCTGTTTTTGCTTCGGCGTCCAGGATCGCTTGGTGGATTGCCTTCTGCGTCATCTCGAAATCGGTGATCTCGCATTTGCGAATATGCGTCGAAGGGCTCTCCGCCACTCCGAGAAGAGAGAGAGAGCCTCCGGCATCGAGCTCGGCGACGGCTACCTTGATTTTACTCGTTCCCGCTTCCAATCCGACGAGGACCGACCGAGATTTGCCGCCAAACATCGAAGTCCTCCCTAATACTCAAAGATTACCGGCACATTCTGCTCCGGCGTCAAGTCGACGGAAGCCACCTTGCGGCCGCGACTCTGCGAAAAAGCATAGATCTTTTGCAGCCGCTTCATCTGCCTCTCCATATGATCCAGACGCAAGACGATGGCCATCCCATCGCGGGTCGCTACTCTCAGGCAGAGACGGCCCGAGACGTCGATGCTGGCCGGATCAAGGAGGGTGCGCAAGGAAGGTGTCCCTTGAAGCAACCGAAGCAGACGCAACGCCGCACGGCATTCCGGACCATCTAATCGATTCCCGATCTCCAGCTCGTCGGACGGCACTCCTTCGATTTCGGGCAGGAGCGCGACAACCTCTCCCTTTCTCGCCGCAAAAATGACTCCCTGGAAGTCGATGCACAGGCTCTGACCGGGAAATCTCTTCCCCTTGGTCCAGAGCTTGGCGAGCGGAACCCGCTCCTCGACGGTGATGGCAATGCGGTTGGGGAGCTCTCGCCGAACGGAGGCTCGTTGCACGTAGGGAAGAGAGGCAATGGCCTTGTGAACCTCCGTCAAGGAGACACCCAGAACGTTTTGACCCAGGCGCAATCCCGATGCGGATAGAATCTCCTTGCGAGGCAGATGCGCGGTGCCATCGAGAATAATTTCCTGCAGCGCATACCGTGAATCTGCTGCGAGAAAGGGGAGAGCCAGGCGGGTTCCGGCATAGTAACCGCCGCAACCGATGGCGAAGAGGGCGGCTGCGAGAAGCACCAGGGACGAGACCCGTTTTAGAAAGACCCGCCGACGCTGCTGCGGGCCTGCCCTTGTCTGCAGCACGCTCTGTTTCGTCCGTTTCCGGCGCTTGGGCCTGCGAAAGCTGTTCATCTTACTCTCCGTTTCTTGCCGCCCAAGAAAGCCGAAGGACCCTTTCGCAGAGTTGCGTAAAGGAAATTCCGGCCGCCTGGGCGGCTTTCGGAAGCAGGCTCGTCTCCGTCATTCCTGGAATCGTATTCACCTCAAGAACCCAAGGGTTGTCCGCCGCATCGAGGAACAGATCTACTCTCCCGTAAACGGTGCAACCCAGGGCCCGATAAGCGGCAAGAGCCGCTTCCGCTACCCCTTTTTCTTGTTTGGCGCTCAGAGGCGCGGGACAGAGATAGTCGCTGGCCCCAGGGGTGTATTTGTTGCGATAATCATAAAAGCCGGCTTTTGGGCGGATCTCGACGATGGGCAGAAGATCATCCCCCAGAATGCCGACCGTAAGCTCCCGTCCTTCGACATAAGTTTCGGCAACGACGAGATGATCCTCCGTAGCGGCCCTGGCAAAGGCTTCCGGATATTCCTCCTTCTGGAACACTCGACTTACCCCAACGCTCGAACCCTGCCGCGCGGGCTTGAGCACGAAGGGAAGGGGCAGCGGCAACTTGTCGGGCGAGCGCGCCAAAGTCCAATCCGGAGTCGGGACGCCGGCTTTTCGGAAGGCCTCCTTGCTCCATGCCTTATCGAAAGCCCGCTCGCTGGCTTCCGCGCCGCTCCCTGTGAACGGGATCCCTCGCCGCAGGAGCAGCCTCTGGACCTGTCCATCTTCACCGAATGTGCCATGCAAGCAGAGAAAGACGATATCCGTCCCTTCCGGAAGAATGACCTCCGCATCCTTCGGGTCCACTTCCTCGACCAGGTAGCCAAGCTGCCGCAAAGCGCGCGTCACCGCACTTCCGGTACGCAGCGATACCTCTCTCTCGTGCGATGGCCCCCCTTCCAGCACAACTACTCGAAGCTTTTCGTTCACCACTTCTCCTCATCTCCAAGGACAACGAGATTGGAAACAACCTCGACCCCGGTCTTTCCTCGAAGGCGCTCCCGGACCAGTTCCATGAGGGCCAGCACGTCAGCCGTTTTGGCTCCGTCCCGCAACCAGATCCGGTTAGGAAACGACGGGTCGGCCGATGCTCCACCCACCACGAGTGGATCCGGTCCCAGATTCTTCCAGGTTTGGCAGATGTCCGCTCCCTCGGCGACTCGAAATACTCCTTCCAGGATTCGGCTACCGTTCGATGTACCGATCTCCGCTCCGGAACCAGGCGACCCGGCCAGGGGAGTTTCTCTCTCCACCCGGGGCGGCTTCCGCAGCCGAACGGCGACAACGATGCCGATACCGCCGAAGAACCCGTTTCCGGGCCAGGCCCGCCTGTCCTCCCGGGACACCGTCTGCAACTCGCCCTCCCGGTCGACGAGAACGACTTCCTCGGCCAGGCATGCGAAGCGCTCTTGGAGCCCACCCGATCCTTGGGCCAGCAGAGCGCCCGCGGTCCCCGCGGCACCGGCCAGGAAGGAGAAGCCATCCACTCCACGACCGGCGGTCTCGGCAGCAACCTGACTGAGGAGGGCCCCGCCGCCGGCCTCGACCCATTTTCCATCGACTACGATCCCAGATAGGGAGGCGTGACGAAGACTCAAACAGATGCCGCGAATCCCCCCGTCGCGGACCAGGACCCCGGCGCCTCTGCCGATTACAGTCAGAGGAATCTTCTCTCGGCGGGCGATCTTGACAAGGAAGGAGAGATCTTCCCGGCTCGCGGGCTCGCACCAGAATTCCGCGGCCCCCCCCAACCCGTACGCCGTATGCCGACCGAGGATCTCCTCCATGGCCACAACGGCCGCCGGTGACATGGATCGCTGCAGCTCCTCGTAAAGGGAGCATTGGGCCGCAAGAGCTCGAGCCACGCGGTGCACGTCTCCCGCCCCCATGGCCAGGAGGAGGTCTCCCGGGCGCAGGCTCGCCGCCGCCATTCTCTTCGCCTCGGAGGCGCTGCGGGCGGAGAACACCCTTACCGCGCTCCCTTCGGCGATCGTCCGTGCCAGCCGCTCCGAATTTACCCCCTCGATTGGTTTCTCGCCTGCTCCGTAAATGTCGGTCACCAAGACCAGATCCGCTCCTCGGAATGCGCTCGCAAACTCTTTTTCCAACCCATGCGCACGGGAATAACGGTGGGGCTGGAAAAGGGCCACCACCCTGCTTCGCCCGGTGCTGCGGGCGGCGGCGAGCGTCGCCTGAATCTCCGTGGGATGGTGCGCATAGTCGTCGACCACGAGGAAAGACGAGCCGGCGGAAAGCACCTCGAAGCGTCTCTTGACTCCCCGGAAACCGGCCATCGCCTCGCCGACATCGGCGGGCGGCAACCCGAGTTCCAGGCTCATGGCAATGCCCGCCAAGGCGTTCTGGATGTTTTGCCTTCCCGGCAGGGGAACACGGATCTCCCCGAGCGGCTCCCCTCCTGCGACTAGATGGAACGTACTCTCGAACGGCCCTAGTTTGACGCGGTCGGCTCGATACCAGCCTTCCGCGCCTAACCCGTAACTAACCCCGTTGCTGCGCTCGGCACAGAGCATGGATGCATAATAGTCGTCGGCGCAATAGATGATCTTTCCCGAACATCGGTTCAAAAAGGTCGCAAAAACCTCTAGAATCGCTTCCAATCCCGGATAGAAGTCGAGATGCTCTCTCTCCACGTTCAGAAGCACCGCATGGGCCGGTTCAAAGGAGGCCAACGTGCCGTCGCTCTCGTCGCCCTCGACAATCATGTAATCCCCTGCACCCCAATCGGCGCTCGCTCCGAGAATGGGAGCATCTCCCCCGACGTAGTAGGAGGGCTCCCATCCACTCGTACGTAGGATGTGCGCGAGAAGGGCCGTGGTCGTCGTCTTTCCGTGCATTCCGGCAACCACGATCGGTTTCTTGGCCCGACAGAGTTCTTGCAGCAGATCCGCCCTTCGCGCGGTTGGGATCCCTCGGGCCGCCGCGGTCTTGCGCTCGGGATTGTCCTCCCGTACGGCAGAGGAGTAGACCAGGAGATCGACCCCTTCCGGCAGATCGCCCGCATGCCCACAGGAAAAGCGCAGCCCTAACCCTTCGAGCTCCGCGACGGCCGGTGTACGGCGCCGATCGGATCCGGACACTTGATGGCCCAGAAGCAGCAAGAGGCGAGCGAGCGGTCCCACCCCGGAGCCCGCCACGCCGACGAGGTGAATCCGGGCCGGCCTTCTCAAACACCCGGTCCAGGAATCGGTCAATCTCTCATGCACCCTTCCACCTCCTCTGCGACGGACCTCGCTGCATCCGGCCGGGCCAAGCCCTCGGCGGACCGGCCCATCTCTTGCCGCTTCTTTTCGTCGCTCAAGATCTCCACCAACTTTGCCGCCAGCATCTCTCCGGTTATGCTCGCTTGATCGTAGGCCAAACCCGCTCCCGCCGCCACGAAAGCTTTTGCATTAACACGCTGGTGGTCGTCGGCAGCGAAGGGGAAGGGCACAAGGATGCTGGGCAGCCCGTAGAAAGCGACTTCCGAAAGGGTGGCCGCTCCGGCACGCGCAACCGCGACGTCGGCCAAGCTGTAGAAGAGATCCATCCGATGGGAAAAGCTCTCTACCACAGCGGGGATCTGATGAGATCGATATGCTGCCGCGCAGGCCTCGCGATCCGCCGGGCCCGACAGATGGAGAATCTGCAAGCGACTCGGAGCTTGGGACAGTGCGGGCGCGGCCTCCCGCAAAAGACGATTCAGCGCTTGGGCCCCCTGGCTTCCTCCCAGCACGAGAAGCGTGGCATGGTCTGGACGCAAGCCGAGTGCCTCCGCCGCCTCGCGGCGTGGAATTCTGCGAAGGCTGGTACGTAACGGGGTGCCGGTGACGATGGCCGACATTCCCGGCAGACGCTCCCGACAGGCATCAAACCCCAGGAGGAGCCGATCGACCTTGCCGCAAAAGAGGCGGGTAACTAAGCCGGGCACCGCATTCGATTCGTGCAGCACGGTCGGGATCCGGTGCCTTTTGGCAACCAGGAGTGGTGCCGCGCTCAAGAAACCTCCCATCCCAAGAACCGCTCCGGGCGTCCACCGGCGAAAAAGAGTCTGGCAGTTGCGCCAGCTCCGCCAGAGTCGCCAAAAGAAGGCCGGCGTTTTGGCCGAAAACGCTCCCGGCCAACCCACGGCGGGAAGCGTCTCCCAGGGGTAATCCCCCTCACCCTCCAAGGCGGTCCGATCGATCGGCTTTTCGGAAAGGAGCAGGCAGACCTCTTTCCCCCGCCGCCGGAGTTCCTCGGCGACGGCTAGCCCCGGCAGCAGGTGGCCGCCCGTGCCGCCGCAGGCGATGACGACATGTGGCTTGGTCATAACCGCACACTGCGCTGCGCTCCTTGAGTCTCCACCGAAAAGGCCGAGCCCTTGCCCCCTTGACGATGGATGTTGAGAAGGGTGCCAAGGGCCATCAGGCAAAAGAGCAGATTCGATCCACCATAGCTGATGAAGGGCAAGGGAAGGCCCTTGTTCGGCAGGAGACCGGTGACAACCCCCAAGTTGGCGATTGCCTGGACACCGATCAGCGTGACGAGCCCCATGCCCAACAAGAGTCCTTCCCCGTCGGGGGCAAAGAGCGCAATCCACCCGCCGCACAGGGCAAGCACAAGATAGGCCACGACCACTCCCAAGGTCACCCAAAGGCCCAGCTCTTCTCCAAGGATTGGAAATATAAAATCAGTCGTTGCTTCGGGAAGGTAGTACATCTTCTGACGGCTATTTCCCAACCCAAGCCCCGTAACCCCACCCGAGCCGAGCGCCACAAGCGCTTGCCATACCTGATACGCCTTTCCCTGCTTGTCGCTGTCCATGTTCCAAAACGCGAGCAGCCGGGCTCTCCGCTCGGGAATGCTCAAGGCCACGGCGAGAATCACGCCCGCCGCCGTAAGGCAGCCCGGCCCGATCAACCAGAGAGGCATCCCGGCGATCACCAAGACCACCATGGTCAAGCTAATGTAGAGCGCGGCACTGCCGAGATCCCGTGCGAGAATCAGGAGGCCCGCGAATGCCATGGTCACCGCCAGGACGACGCCGTAGCGGCGCCATCGCGACCGGCCCGACCCCGCTTTTCCGAGTTGGGCCGCGGCAAAGACGCAGAGAACCCATTTACTGAGTTCCGAAGGCTGCAAGGTCAAGGGGCCCGCGGAAATCCAGCGGGATGAACCGTGGACGGCATGGCCGATTCCGGGGAGGAAGCAGAGCATGAGGAGAAGAAACCCGATGCCGAGGAGCGCCCAGGAATGTTCGAGGAACCAGTGATAATCGATGCGCGTCAGAATCGCACCTGCTCCGATTCCCAGCCCCATCCAGCAGAGCTGCCTTCCCACAATGGGATACAAAGAGACGTCCTTTTCGCTCACGAACCGGCCGGCTGCGCTATACAACGCGATCAATCCGAGCCCCATGAGCGCAAAGACGACCAGGGTTAGGACATACCCGATCCATCGGTGAAGCCGCCTCTCTCTCACCCTTTTCCCTGCTTCCCTTTGCGTCAGCCTCCGGTCGCCCCCGCGCCCCGTCGGGAACGACCTGTCCCGGCCGGTGGTATGCGAAGCTCCTGCCCGATCTGGAGCTTGCTCGAAACGCTCAGATGGTTGACAGCCATCAATTCGGATAACCCAACATGGAAGCGCCGCGCAATCCTCCAGAGAGTGTCTCCGCGGATCACGTGATAGATTTGCGAAGAACCCTGAGCGGTGGGAGACGGACCCGCCCCCTCGTTTGCGTATTGTGTAGACACTGTTGCCACGCTGCCTGGTCCGGTTGCCGGCGCCATTTCAGGCGAAGACGGCCTTCCGGCGCTTTCCTTAGAAGAGACGCGACGGAGCCGCCTGCTCGTCTCTCTTTTTCGCCCCGCGTCTTGGCCGCCCGATGGCGGCAAGAAGTCATTCTTCCCGCCTTTCCTATCCTTTTCGCTCCTCGGCAGGAGCGACGCGACTGACGACGATGTTGCCGGCGAGCCTGTCTCCGCATCCGGCTTTCCGCCCGGTCGGGAGCCCGATGCGGCGCCGGCAACCGAGCCCCTTTGGCTCCCACCCTCGCTCCGCGCTGTCTTTCCATCTCCCGCCAAGAGATGGTAGAGGGCGATGCCGCCGATAAAGAGAACGTGGAGCAGCATGACCCCCAGCATGACCGTGATCACCCGCAGACCGGTCGTGCTTTCCTTTAGCGGAAGCTCCTGCTGAACGAGGTCCGGGGGGGTTACGGAACTGCGTGCCGCGACTCCGACCGAAGGACCGGACGGCTTCCAACGCAGCACCCTGACCGAAGATCGCGTTTTCCTTTTCATTCGCCTCCATCCCCTCGAAGGGCAACTCTCATCTAAGCTTAAGGCTCGAGAGCGCCAAGAGTCCGCAGAGCAGGCTCAGAATCCAAAAACGGACGGTCACCCGTGATTCCCCCCATCCTTTCAACTCGAAATGGTGATGGAGCGGGGCCATGGCGAAGACCCGCTTCCCGGTCAATCGAAAGGAAGCTACCTGGATCATGACCGAAAGGGCTTCGAGAACGAAGATGCCGCCCGCGACGACGAGAAGAAGCTCCTGGCCGATGGAGATCGAAACCAGGCCGAAAGCCCCTCCGAGCGCCAGGGAGCCTGTGTCGCCCATGAACACCTCCGCCGGATGGCAGTTGTACCAGAGGAAGCCGATGCAGGCGCCCAGGAGGGCCGCGCAAAAAACCGTCAACTCGTCCGCGCCGCGGACGTGGGGTACGAAAAGATAGGCGCTCCAGTCCGGGCGCCCCGCGACGTACGAGAAGACGGCAAAGACCAGCGCCACCCCGATGGAACAGCCGATCGCCAATCCATCGAGGCCATCGGTGAGATTCACCGCGTTCGACGAGCCCATGACGACGAGCAGGAAGAAGGGGAGCGCCGCCCATCCGAGCTCGATTCGAGAGATCGATTTTAGGAATGGCACCGCCACCTTGCTCGCTTCTCGACCGGTCTCGGAGGCCCCAAGCAGGAGCACTCCGGCGATCAGCGCTACGGCGGCCTGGACCAGCAGCTTGACGCGCCCGGGGATTCCCGCCGACTTTTTCTGCACGACCTTGAGGTAATCATCCCAAAAGCCGAGGGCTCCGAGCGCGACGGTTCCGCCAAGGCAGATCCAGAGAAAACGGTTTGTCGGCACCGCCCAGAGAATGCAACTTCCGACAAGCGCCGAGAGAATGAGCAATCCGCCCATCGTGGGCGTTCCGGACTTTGCCCCGTGCAGGTCCGCCAAATGCCTCACTTCTTCCTTGCTGCGAATAGGCTGGCCCATCCGCAAGCGGCGAAGCATGCCGATCATGGGCCGTCCAAAAAGCCACGAAAAGAAAAGGGCGGTCAGGGCAGCGGCGATCGATCGGAACGTGATGTAACGGAATACGTTAAATCCGATAAAGGTTCCGGAAAGCAGATGTAGGTAGTAGAGCACCTCGATCCTCCTTTCGCTCCGGCCCCGCCTTCACCGCTGGTTTGCTCATCGTGCCGCCTTTGCCGCCGCTAGGATAAAGCCTGAACCAACTGCTCGAGCCCAATAAATCGGGAGCCCTTCACCAAGATCACATCACCGGCTCGCCGCAGGGCTTGCAGCTCCCGCAGCGCCTCTTCCGCGTTGGAGCAGGCGCGGATCCTTTCCGTGGGAAGCCCTCCGGCGACCGCTCCTCGAGCCAGGGAGTCGGCTTCAGGGCCGACTGCAATCAGGAAAGCCAGCGGCAGGCTCCCCGCGCTTCGTCCCAGTTCTTCATGGAGAGCCGCGGATTGCGTCCCGAGTTCCCCCATGGTGCCGAGGACGGCTCCTCTTCGATCTCCCTTGGGGAACTCCGCCAAGGCGCGAAGAGCCGCGAGAGCCGAATCCGGATTGGCGTTGTAGCTATCATCGATGACCCAGCCATCCGGAAGCGGGCGAACTTCCATGCGGTGCCCTGGACCAGAGGCATTCTCCAGTGCCTGGACGATCTCCTCCGTGGGCACCCCTGCGACCTTCCCTACGCCAGCAGCCAGCAAGGCGTCGGTCACCACCGCGCGAGAGGTCGTCCGAAGCTGCACCGGCAACTCCGCGGAATCTCCCTGGAGCAGAAAGTGGATGCCTCCCTCTCTCATCTCGATCTGCCGTGCCCGCCAAGTCGCCTCGGAGCCGGAACCAACCCAGAGAACCGCGCTTCGGCATCGAGCGGCCATTCGGCGGACCCAAACATCTTCTCCTGGAAGAATCGCCCAGCCATCCGCAGGGAGGGCTGCTAAAAGGGTCCCTTTTTCTTCCGCAATGGCTTCTACGCTTCCAAAGAAGCCGACGTGAGCCAGGCCAATGTTGGTGAGGACTCCGATGTCCGGAGCGGCGATGGCCGCAAGACGGGAGATTTCTCCGGGATGGCTCGTCCCCATTTCCAGAACGCCGAAAGCGATCTTCGGGGAGAAGTCAAGGATCGCCAGGGGTAACCCGATCTGGTTGTTACGATTCCCCACATTTCCGAGCGCGGAGAAGCGGCTCCTTAAGACTCCCAGGATCATCTCCTTAGTGGTCGTCTTTCCGCTGCTGCCGCTCACCGCCACAATTTTCGCGGGAAGCGTCCGACGATAGCGGTGGGCAAACTGCTGCAGCGCGGCAAGCGTGTCCCCGACCTCGATTAGGCCGGCTCCGGAGGGAACGGCAAGCTGCTCCATCGGACGCCCGACAACGGCGGCCCGCGCGCCGCGGCGGAAGGCCTCTTCGACAAAATCATGACCATCGAAGTTTGTTCCGGAGAGAGCCCAGAAGCAGTCTCCAGGTCGAATGGTGCGCGAGTCGGTGTGCACGCGGTAGAGGATCAGATCGGCATCGCCCCATTTTCGAGATCCGCCGCTCCACTCCTCGATTCTTCCCAGAGAACAGACGTCCATGTTGCTCTATCCTCTCTCCGCCAAGGCCTTGCTTACCGCGCTCCGATCATCAAATGGGAGAAAGGCCCCCTGCACTTCCTGAGTCGTTTCGTGCCCCTTGCCGGCCACACAGATCAGATCGCCGCCTTCGGCCTTCCGCAAAGCCTCCTCGATGGCCAGAAGACGGTCCGGAATCCAGGCAGGGCGGTTTCCCGGCGGCACGCCTTTCGCCATATCCGCGAATATCTCCTCGATCGATTCGCTTCGCGGATTGTCGGCGGTGAAAAAGACCCGATCTGCAAGCTCGCAAGCCACCGCCGCCATCTTTGGCCGCTTCGTCCGATCACGATTCCCTCCGCAGCCGACGACGATTCCCAGCCGCTTCGGCGCCAGTTCCCGGAGCGCCTGCAGGGTCTTTCGTAGAGCATCCTCCGTATGAGCGTAATCGACCACGGCGATAACCCCATCGGAGGAACGAAAGCGCTCCATTCTGCCCGGCACTCCGGAGAAGCATTCGAGCGCCCTTGCGCTTTCCTCGGGCGAGATGCCGAGCGCGAAGGCCGCGGCAAAAGCTGCCAAGGCATTTTCGACGTTGAACGATCCCAACAAGGGGACCGTGACCGGAAATGATCCCCCGGGATAGGACAGACGAAAGGAGCTCCCGGACGAATCCTTCCTCACCCCGTCCGCTCGGAAATCGGCCTGTGGCTCCCCCAGGGCGCTGTAGAAGAAAACCCTCTTCGGCTTTCGTGACGAGGAACCAAGCGCACGCCAAGCCGGATCGTCCGCATTGACCACCGCAGTCCCCTTCCTTTCGGAGACGGCAAGCCGCTCGAAAAGGATGGCTTTTGCTGCACGGTAGCTCTCGAGATTTCCATGAAAATCGAGATGATCCGAGGTGAGATTGGTAAAGACACCGACCGCAAAGGCCAGGCCCGCCACCCGGCCTTGAGCCAGCCCGTGAGAGGATACTTCGAGTACGGCGGCTCGACAGCCGCGATCGCGCATCGCGGCGAGAAGCTCCTGCAAGTCGCTCCCTTCGGGCGTAGTTCTGTGCGCGTTCAGCACGGATTCTCCCGCCTGATAACGCACCGTACCGATGAGACCCGTCCTGCGCCCCGATCGTTCCAGGATGTGATGGACGAGAAACGCGGTTGTCGTTTTCCCATTGGTTCCCGTGACTCCCACCAGATCCATGGAAGCGCTTGGATGCCCATGGAACCGATCCGCCATCAGAGCCAGGGCCTCGCGGGCATTTCCGACCCGAACGTAGGGGATGTGAGGAGGAAGCATCCCGGGCGCCCGCTCCCCGACGACGGCGGACACCCCTTTTTTCACAACGTCCGGCAGGAACCGATGACCATCAACCCTCATGCCCTGCCAGGCAAAAAAGATGTCTCCCGGCTTTGCCAGGCGCGAATCGTAGCAGATCCCTTTCACCGGCGGATCGTCCTCCCCTGCCACCTCGCAGGGTTCCACCGCAACCAGCAGTTCACGAAGCGTCACAATGCCCCCACATGCGCCGCCCGTGCCGGAGCGCTCCTCGGCACAAGACCCAAGGCTTCCGCGATTTGAGAAGCCATCGAACTAAACGCGGGTGCGGCAACATCCCCGCCGTA
Organism: Methylacidiphilaceae bacterium; assembly: GCA_050179015.1. Classification (GTDB taxonomy): domain Bacteria; phylum Verrucomicrobiota; class Verrucomicrobiia; order Methylacidiphilales; family Methylacidiphilaceae; genus Methylacidimicrobium. Next base: position 95,975 of record JBFXFN010000002.1, read on the forward strand.
GTAGCGACTGCCTTTGGGCTCATCGATCATGACGAGAAGCACGAACTGAGGATTTTCCTCCGGCATATATCCCACAAAAGAAGAAATATACCGGCCGTGCCCGTAGCTCCCTCCCACCGCCTTTTGCGCAGTCCCGGTCTTCCCAGCCACCGTAAACCCTGGCACGGCCGCCTTCGTTCCCGTTCCTCCCTTGGCAACTACGCTGGCCAGCGCAAGCGAAACCCACCGGGCCGTCTTCTCCGAAATCACGCGGCGAACCTGCTCCGAAGCAACGTAGGAGATGGGCCGGCCCTCCGCGGACACCCATCCTCGAACCAAGAGGGGCTTCATAAACCAACCACCACTTGCGATCACCGACATCGCCTGGGCCATCTGGATTGGTGTGACCATCACTTCCTGCCCCATCGGGATCCGGCTGATCGAAAGCTTCGACCACTGCCACGGAGGCCGGAGAAGACCGGCCGACTCCCCCTGCGACGGCAAGAGTCCGGTGGCGGACCCGATTCCAAATGCGCGAGCATATCGATAGAGCCGGGCCGATCCAAGGCCGATTCCCAGCTTGGCGAAACCGATATTGCTCGACTTGGCCGTGGCTTCCCGGACCGTGAGCATCCCGTGAGCATGGCTGTCATGCAGAACGTAACCGGCATAGGAGAAGGAGCCATTCTCGCAGTTGACCAACGTGTCGAGCGATACCTGTCTTTCTTGCAAGACCCCCGCAAGCGTAACGATCTTGAAGATCGATCCGGGCTCCACCGGATCGGTCAGGCACCGGTTGCGCAGCAGCTCCGGACGCACATGCTCCCCATCATTTGGATCGAACGTGGGCCGAACCGCCATGCCCAGGACCTCTCCCGTCGAGGGACGCATCACTATGGAGCAGACCGCCTTGGGGCGGAATTCCCGGTCGAGATCGTCGAGTCCCTTTTCCAGAATGTGTTGGATCGTCAAATCGAGCGTCAGCCGCACTGTCGCGCCGTCGACAGGGGTAACGTTAAAGCCGCGGTATACGGGAATTTCCCTGCCCAAGACATCCTTTTCGATCCACCGCTCTCCCGGGGAGCCGCGCAGCTGCCGATCGAAAGCCCGTTCGACGCCGGCAACACCTTTTCCCTCACCGTCCAACAGTCCGACAACGGCCGCACCCTCGCGCCCATTAGGATAGATGCGGATAAATTCCTCGCGGAAGAGAAGGAACGGTTCCGGGCTCTTCCCCCCCGTGCGCCATTCGCGCAACTTTTCTTGCTCAAAGCGGCTCAGCTTCTGGACGGCGTCTTCGCCGATTCTCTTGGCCAGCAAGCGATATCTTTCGCTCGGCCGGAAACTGCGGGAGAGAACTCCCCCTTCTAGGCCGAGCAGGCTTTCGAGCTTGGGAAGGGTCCGATCCGGATCGAGAAGGTTTTTCCCATCGAGGCGCACCTCATAGACGGCCTGGCTCTGCGCGAGCGGAGTCCCATGAACATCGACGATCATGCCGCGATGCGCCGGCAATTCGATTCGCGCGCAGTGGTTGAGCATCGCCAAGCGGGCGTACTTCGGGTGGTCAATGAGTTGGAGTTTCACCAACTGGTTCGAAACGATCGTGAAGCCGCAAGCGATCAGGACCAGGATCCAGAGCGATCGTTGGCGAGTTTTCACGGTAGCGGCCGGTGTTCCCGCCCTGTCGTTCCCGCAAGAGCGTCAGAGTGCTTTCCTTCTTCCATGCGAACCACTTCAAGCGCGCTCGTCCTGACGAGGCCGAGATGCCAGGCGGCGATCCTTCTCTCCAGCTCCACGGCGGAACATGCGCGGGCGATCCCTACCTGTACCCGCATGTTCCGTTTTTTCCAGAGGGCCAACTCCTTTTCGGAATGCGCCACGTTTAGCGATAGGCGGGCAACTTGATTCTTGAAGGAGAGATACGCGATCCCGACTCCGGCAAGGAACAGGACAGCGACCATCCATCCCCCCAGCGTGCTCAACGGGAACGGTTTAAGATGTCGTACCTGGTTTCCACTCATAAATCTCTCCCTATCTCCTTCCAGCCCATTCGTAAGCGGGCGCTTCGCGCCCGGGGATTGCGCAAAATTTCCTCCTTCGAGGGAAGAAATCGCGCCTGCTTTTCAAACCCGAACTCCGTCTCGGCGGGAGAGTTCTCCTCCGCGCCGGACGCCATCGCCGGTCCCTGCCTCGTATGCTCTCGGAAAAATCTCTTCACCCGGCGATCTTCTTCCGAATGAAAGCTGATCACAGCCAGGCGGCCACCTGAACCCAATAGACGCGACGCGGCCGGCAAAGCCCTCTCCAGCGAGCCCAGTTCATCGTTGACCGCTATCCGCAAAGCCAAAAAGGCTCGCGTTGCCGGATGAATGCGTCTGCGCGAAGGCCGAGCCGCCCCGATGGCCGCAACGAAATCGCCAGTCGTACGCAAGCGCCCTCGTTCTCGCGCATGCACGACCGAGCGAGCCAGCCGCCGGCTTTCGCCCGGATGGACCGTCACCGCGAAGAGCCGAGCCAAGTCCGCTTCTCCGAGCTCTTGCAAAAGATCTCCCGCCGTCGTCGAGCCTGCCGGATCCATGCGCATGTCCAGCGGCGCGTCCCAGCGAAAGCTAAACCCTCGCTCGGGGTCATCCAGTTGCCCCGAGGAGATGCCGAGGTCGAGAAGCACGCCGTCGACGATGCCCCAGCCAATCCCGGCGGCTGCCGCCGCCATGTCGGAAAAATTGCCCCGGACGAACTGCAATCGCGCGCCCCACGCGTCCTGGAGAGAAGTTGCTCGTCTCTGTGCCTCCGGATCCAGGTCGATCGCGAGAACCCGGCAGCCACGCTCAAGCAGCGCAATCGCATGACCTCCGAACCCGAAGGTGCCGTCGACCCAGGCTTCGCCTTCCCTTGGAGCGGCCGCCTCCAGCAGCTCGCGAAGCATGACCGGCTCATGCCCCAGGGCTTGCATTGCTCCCTCTGCCGGAAGAGAATTCCTCATGCTTCTCGCTTGCTCCCACGCGCTTTCTGCCCCACATCAAAGCCCCATCTTCTCCATCACCTCTTCCAAGGTCGCCGGTCCAGGCCGCAACGCCTGCCAGGCCTCCGCGCTCCAGATCTCAAAATGATCAAAGCAGCCTGCTAGCACGGCCTCTCTTTTCAATCCCGCCTGCTTCCGCAGCCGCTCCTTCACTCCGATTCTTCCCTGCTGATCCCAGCCGACCATCTGAGCGATTCGCGCCAAAGCCTCCACCTGCTGGCGCGAAGAGTCCTGAAAGGAGAGGTTGCTGACTCGTTCCCGAAGCCTGGCAAGCCAGGTCTCCGGATAAACCTTCAGACACTTCGATCGGGAAGGAAAAGCGAAAAGCCGGGCCTCGTAGCCCTCCTGCCTCCATTCCGAGGGAATTGTTATCCGTCCCTTGTCATCGAAAGCATGCTCGAAAGTGTCGGTATAGTTTGCGCTCATCGGGGCACCCTTCCCCCCGTTCGGCGCCACTTTCCTCCATTTCCCACCACTCGTCAACCGGATTCTCCCCAAATAATTGACGGAGGTTTTCCTGGTCTATCGACGGAGATTGTACCTGGTCATCGACTCGATGAGGGAATGGGGAAATCTGCTCTTGGGAACAGGCGAGTCTTATTCTTACGAATTTGTAGTTGCCACCGTGGTTTTGGGCATGCTACCCACCATGCGGCCGAGGAAAACTTCGTGTCGCCAAAGGACAATCCGCAACCGGCTCGTGCCGAGGCAGGTCTACCGAAGCAGGCCCTTAGCTACGATGGCCGCATCGGCGAGCTGTACGGCATCTTCCTGCTCAATCTCCTCCTCACGGTCGTCACGCTGGGGATCTATCGGCCTTGGGCCGTCACGCGCATGCGTCGCTATGTCTGGTCGCGGACGAGCTTTCAGGGCGACCGGTTCGAATATACGGGTACCGGGCTCGAAATGTTCCTCGGCTACCTAGCCGCCATCGCCATCCTGTTCGGATTGTACCTCGCCTTCGCAGTCCTCGTCATCGTGGCGTCACTGATCTCGCGTCCGCTCGAGTACGCCGTGATTTCGCTATCGCCTACGTTCGCCATCCTGGCTTTCGCCGGGATCTTCTCCGCCCAGCGCTACCGTCTCAGCCGCACCCTGTGGCATGGGATCCGCGGCGGCATGCGGGGCTCAGCTCTCGCATTCGGCTCACGCGCATTCCTGTACCTTGTGGCCGTCATCCTCACTCTCTCGCTCGGAGTCCCCTGGATGACGGTGCGGCTCTTCGAACGGCGGATCAACGCGAGCAGCTTCGGCAATCTCGCATTCAACTTCGTCGGTCGTGCTCGCCGCCTCTATCGGCCCTATCTTGTGGAGTGGGTCACCTTTTTCTCTCTAACCATCGCCCTCCTAGCCATCGTCTATCACGCATTCGGAGCGCCGATCTTCCATACTTCCCACGCCGGGCGCATGAGTCCGGAGGTGGAGAAAGCAGTAACGACCCTGCTGTACGGTCTGGTCGCCGGCTTTCTTATTATCAGTCTCATCACCGCAGTGCCCCACAGTTTTTATGCTGCCGCCTTGGCACGCGAGGTTGCCGACAATACCAGCCTCGGACCTCTCCGATTCTCCTGCCGGGTGAGCGGCTGGACTCTGTTGAGCGTTAGTATCGGCAATCTACTGATTCTGCTTTTCACTTTAGGCCTCGGCTATCCGATCGTCATCCAACGCAATGCGCGGCTGCTGGCGGAAAGCCTGCTCGTCTCGGGCGAGTTCGATCCGGCAACGTTGCGTCAGAATGCCGAACCGGGCTCCGAGTTCGGCGAGGGCCTCTCCCAGGCATTCGGCGGGACGGGTGGCCTCCTCTAACGGCAGCGGTCTCTAGAAATGGCAGTACGGTTCTTCGATGGGGAGACGGCCATCGGACATGCGGCGACGGTCTTGATCGAGTCCTCCGGACTCCTCATCCGCATCCCCGGCGGCGGAGAAGACCAGTTCTGGGCGTTCTGGACTCTCCATTGGAAGGACGGACCCGACGGCAACGAAGTTGTCTTGTCTGCGCACGGAGCCGGAACCGCGCGTCTGGTCATCGACGACCCCGAGCTGTTAGCGGAGCTGGCGCAAAGGATGGGCCGGCGTTGGAAGCCCGGCGGCCGGACAAGACGCCCGCTTGCTTTCACTGCCGCGCTCGCATGCGCCAGCCTGCTGGCTGGTTGGATCATCATGGTTCGCCTGCCGGAGTGGGTCGCTCCACTGGTACCCCTGGCGTGGCAGGACCGGCTGGCCGAGGCTGCCGCCGTCGCTTTGTCGTCGCACCGTGTCTGCAGCGGAACCGAAGGACAGGCGGCAATCGACGCGCTGGAGACAAAGCTGGTCCAGGCGGCACGGATTCCCGGGGAGGTGACGATAACGGTCGTTGACGATCCGGACGTGAACGCCTTCGCCCTGCCGGGCAACCGGATCGTGGTATTGCGTGGGCTGATCGACACGGCGAAGGATGGGGACGAGCTCGCCGGAATTCTGG
>JBFXFN010000003.1:0-70549 GCA_050179015.1 Methylacidiphilaceae bacterium
GGCCAACGGCGAGGGGAACCGAATCCAAGAGCAGAGCCCCAACCAATCCCACCGAGTCGTACTACCAGCGGGTCGCGGGCCTTCCGTACGCGTTTTGGCGCTCGATCCTCGAATGGAGGAAAAGCAAGGAGCGTGCCAGGGAATCCGCTCTACGGGAGACCGAGAAGGCGATTGCCAAGCGCCTGGCGAATCTGAGCCGGGCGCCGCTACCCGATCTCTTCCGGGAATTGGGCACCTCGGAAGCCGGGCTCGAGGAAGAGGAAGCGGAAAAGCGGCTCGAAGAGAACGGGTTTAACGAAGTCCATTCCGAGAAGCCGGCGAACTGGGCGCAGCTGCTCCTGCGGAGCTATCTGAATCCCTTTGCCATCCTCCTCTCGGTCATGGCGGTAATGGCAGGCTCGCTCGGCGAGTGGTACGGCGTTTTCATCATGTCGCTGATGATCGCGCTGAGCGTTCTTCTCCGCTTCTTTCAGGAGTTTGAGTCGAGCCGCGCCGTCGAGAAGCTCAAGGCGATGGTTCGTACGACCGCCATGGTCCGGCGCCGCTGGACAGAGGCGGATGAGGGCTTCCCTGCTCCGGAGATGGCTCGAGGTCGAGAGATTCCTCTACGTCAGATCGTGCCCGGGGATATTATCCATCTCTCGGCCGGCGATATGATTCCGGCCGACGTGAGGCTGCTCGCGACCAGGGATCTCTTCGTGAGCCAGGCGGCTCTTACCGGAGAGTCGTTTCCTGTGGAGAAGTTTGATCTGTCCACAGGCACTGCGGGCGGAGTGGAACGCCCCGTCGACGCATTCGGCCTTCCGAACATCGCCTTCCTTGGGACCAACGTGATCTCCGGCACGGCGACGGCGGTCGCCTTAGGAACCGGCGCGTCGAGCTATTTCGGCGCGCTGGCCAAGGGGATCCGCGGGCATCGGGTGACTACGAGCTTCGATCAGAGTGTCAGCCGGGTCAGCTGGCTTCTGGTGAAGGTCGTCGGTACGATGATCCCGATCGTTCTCCTGCTCAACGGGTTCACCAAAGGGAACTGGACGGAGGCTTTTCTCTTCGCTTTGGCCATCGGCGTCGGGTTAACCCCGGCCATGCTGCCGATGATCGTCACGGGAGCGTTGGCCAAAGGAGCGATCAGCCTTTCCCGCAGAAAGGTGATCACGAAACGGCTCAATGCCATTCAAAACATCGGAGCCATCGATGTGCTCTGCACGGACAAGACAGGAACCTTGACCCATGACAAGATCATCCTAGAACGATTTTTAGACGTGGAAGGCGAGGAAAGCCAGGAGGTGCTGGAGTACGCCTACCTGAACAGCTATTACCAGAGCGGCCTTCGCAATCTCCTCGATGCCGCGGTACTCGAACAACGCGAGGTCGGCATGCGCCTCATCTCTCATTTTCAGAAAGTCGATGAGATTCCGTTCGATTTCGAGCGGCGGCGCATGTCGGTCGTGACGCGGAGGATCTCGACGGGACGTGACTTATTGATCACCAAAGGGGCCGTCGAAGAGATGATCCGGATCTGCAGCCAGGTAAAAAAAGGGCAGGAGATCGTCCCATTTTCCAAGGAGATGAAGGGCTACGCCTTGACCCTGCGTGACGAGCTTAACAGCGACGGAATGAGGGTCCTGGCGGTCGCTTACAAGGAGATGCCGGAGCAAGACGGATCAACGGTAAGTGCCGCGGACGAGAACGGCCTTACCTTTTGCGGCTTTATCGCCTTTCTGGATCCTCCGAAACACGACGCGGGGCCGGCGATTCAGGCCCTGCAGAGGTCGGGCGTCGAGGTGAAGGTGATTACGGGGGACAACGAGATCGTAACCTCCCGGATCTGTGACTGGGTCGGCTTGGAGGTCAAAGGGGTCTTGCGCGGCTTCGAGATCGAGAAGCTTTCCGACGAAGAGCTCGTGGCCGCTTCGGAGAAGACGACGGCCTTTGTCAAGATGGCCCCTTTGCAAAAGGCGCGTGTGATCCGTGCGCTCCGGGCTGGAGGGCATGCCGTCGGCTTTCTTGGAGACGGAATCAATGATGCTCCGGCCTTGCGGGAAGCGGACGTCGGCATTTCGGTCGACACCGCCGTCGATATCGCCAAGGAGTCGGCCGACATCATCCTTCTGGAGAAGAACCTCATGATTCTCGAGGAGGCGGTCGTGGAGGGCCGGCGGATGTTCGGCAACATCGTCAAATATATCAAGATGGCGACGAGCTCGAACTTTGGAAACGTTTTCAGCGTCTTGGGGTCAGGAGCGCTTCTCCCGTTCCTTCCCATGAAGCCGCTCCAGCTGCTGATCATCAACCTGATCTACGACCTGTCGCAGACCTTGATTCCTTGGGATCGCATGGATGACGAGTTCGTTGCCAAGCCAAGGAAGTGGGAGGCGGAAAGCATTGGCCGCTTCATGGCCTTTATCGGGCCGATCAGCTCGATCTTCGACTACGCGACTTTCGCGGTGCTCTGGTTTGTCTTTCAGGCGAACAACCCGGCCCATCAGTCCCTCTTTCAATCCGGCTGGTTCGTCGAGAGCCTTCTTTCTCAAAGCCTGATCGTCCATATGATTCGAACTCGAAAGATCCCGTTTTTTCAAAGCGTCGCGGCATGGCCGCTGGTCGTGGCGACGATCCTCGTCTTCGTGCTGGGGCCGCTGATCCTGGCTACTCCCTTCGGGGCGGCGGTCGGATTGGTTCCTCTCCCGATAAACTTCTATTTCTGGCTCTGGGGCATTCTCCTCTCCTACAGCGTGCTCACACAGCTCGTGAAGAACTGGTATGTGCGGCGCTTCGGCGAATGGTTATGATCGATCAGGAAATTGCCCGTTGTCTTTCTTCCCGCCGGCTCGTAGCATCGAACTTCTCCATGAACCTGCTGGCGATGGGCAGGAGGGTGTTCGAGATCGAGATCGACTCCCTCCGACTGGTGGAAAAGAAGTTGGGGCCCTCCTTCGAGGAGGCTGTCCTCCTGCTTTGCGACGTCATTTCGAAGAACCGAAAGGTGATCGTGGTGGGGGTGGGAAAGTCCGGACATATCGGCCAAAAGATCGCGGCGACTTTGGCCAGCACCGGGGCGCCGAGTGTAGTGCTCGATGCGGTAGATGCCTTTCACGGAGATTTGGGAATCGCTTGCGAGGGAGATGCCGCACTGGCGCTGAGCTACAGTGGGCAGACCGAAGAACTCGTTCGGCTGCTCCCCTACCTGAAAAGGATGAAGGTCTCCGTGATCGCTCTGACCGGCAACCTACAATCGGATCTTGCGCAAAACGCGGACGTCGTGCTGGATGTCGGGGTCGAGAAGGAGGCCTGTCCCCATAATTTGGCGCCGACGTCGAGCACGACGGCGATGCTCGCTCTCGGGGATGCCCTAGCCATGGTTCTCCTGGAAAAACGGGGCTTCCGAAAAGAGGACTTCGCCCGTCTCCATCCCGGCGGAACCTTGGGGCGGAACTTGCTGCTGCGGGTGGGCGAAATCATGCGGCCGCGCGAGGCGATCGTCGTTCTGCCGGAAAGCGCGTCGGTGAAGGAGGCGCTGCGTCAGTGGAACCGGAAGAGGGCGGGAGCCGCCGTAGTCGTCGACGAAGCCGGGGCGCTTGCCGGGATCTTTACGCATGGCGACTTCGTGCGGTGGTACGAACGCGATCCTCAAGTAGGCGAGCTTCCGCTCTCCGAGGTGATCACCGCACATCCCGTCACGGTGCGAGTTGACAAGCTTGCGGTGGAAGTGCTCAATCTTTTTGAAAGCCATCGAATTGACGATCTCATCGTGGTCGACGGGAAGAATCGGCCGGTCGGCATGGTCGATTCCAGAGATCTCACCATGCATAAGTTGATGTAGAATAAGAATAATGTCTCTATGACGAACGCAAGCGATGTGAGCAAAGGACAGGCGATCCGCCATCATGGGGCCGTTTGCCTCGTCTTGGAAACCCAGCACAGAACTCCGGGAAATCTACGCGCCTTCGTCCAGATGACGCTGCGTAATCTGAAGACGGGAAGATCTTCGGTGGAACGCTTTAGCTCATCGGACAAGGTCGAGACGGTCACCGTCACTCGCAAGAAATGCGAATACAGCTACCGGGAAGGCCAAGACTATGTTTTCATGGATCCGGACAGCTATGAAACGATTCCGGTGCCGGAAGAACTGGTGGGAAAAGCAAAGGACTATTTCACGGAAAACCAGGTGGTGGATCTTCTCTTTACGGATGATACGGTAGCCGCCGTGGAGCTCCCGCCCACCGTCACCTTGAAAGTGGTCCGTTCTCCGGAAGGAGTCCGGGGCGATTCGGCGACGAACGTGATGAAGGTGGCTGAGCTTGAGACCGGGCTCAGCGTCCAGGTGCCGCTTTTCATCAAAGAGGGGGAGAAGATCAAGATCAGCACGGCGGAGGGCAAGTACTTGAGCCGTGCATAGAGCTTCCACCGAGAGAGGAAGCCAGACGCGAACCCCCGTCGGAGCCGCAGGCGTCGGATGGGAAAGAGCCTATGTCGAAGTGGGTTAAAATCCTGGAGGCGGCGCAAACCGGCATGGGATGGACGGATGAAGCGCTGGCCGAACGTTCCCGAGCCTCCCTGCATGCACTCAAAGAGTTGAAAGCGGGCGTTCTGGATTCCGGCACCCTTCGAAGCGTGGCTTCTGCGTTGCGTCTGGGAGCCGATGCTCTGCTCTCTCTGGCTCGGGAAGTGGATGACGGCCCGGTATTTTCGGCGCCGGCAACTCTTCGAGGCATCGAAACCGGATCGCAACGGGGGTATCTGTTCTGGGATTCCATATCCCGGCTTGCGGCCCTGATCGATATCGGAAATGAGAACCGGCAGGTGATCGAACTGCTGGAAGAGGAATTTCTTGTGCCGCGCTATCTTTTCTTCACCGAGTCGAAAGAGCCTCTGGATCCTGCGTGGCTTCGCTTTTTGGAGGGACGGAGCGATCAGCCGATTCTACCGTTGCACGGGAACGATGGGGCGGTCTTTTCCTTGGGTACGCTCCAAGTGGAAAGCCGCATGGCCGCCGGCTGCGAAGGAGTCAGCCGCAGTCTCTACCAGGTGCGAGGGTTGGATGTCCCGATCGCTTTTATCGGACGCTCCCTCTTGCCGCCTCCGCTTGCCGTCGATAGACCCTCCCCGTCCCTCTACGAGGCATGGCTTGAGGAAGTCCGCCGGCATATTTTTACCTTAAGCGACGAGACGATCTTGTGCCCTTCGAGCGGCTCCCTGACCACGGTGGGGTTTGAAAAAGCGCATAATCCTTTTTTTCCCGAATTCGAGCACTTTTCCTCGTTCGAGGACTTAACCGAAGAGAGCCGCAATCCGTGAAAAACCGATCGCTCCCGGGCGGGCGCGGAGGCCGGTGGCCGAACGCCGCCGAAGGCCCGAGAACGCGGCCTTGAAAGAAAGAGAAGTTTGTAAGATGAACGGAGAGGAACCACATCCGCTTTTGGTCTTCACGGGGAGCGCAAATCGGCCGCTGGCGCAACGAATCGTCGAGTCGATCGGCATCCCGCTGGGTGCTGCCACGATCTCCTCCTTCCCGGACGGGGAGACATTCGTCAAGATCGATGAAAACATCCGAGGCCGCGATGTCTTCATCGTCCAGCCCACCTGCCCCCCCAGCAACCACAACATCATGGAACTGCTGATCATGATCGATGCGGCCCGACGCGCGAGTGCCGCCCGAGTGACCGCGGTGATCCCGTTTTACGGTTACGCGCGCCAAGATCGAAAGGATCGCCCGCGCGTGGCGATCACCGCCAAGTTGGTCGCCAATCTTCTGGTGGCCGCCGGGGTCAATCGCGTGCTGACGATGGATCTTCATGCCCAGCAGATTCAAGGATTCTTCGACATTCCGGTCGATCACCTCTATGCGGCGCCCGTTCTCTACCGCTATCTGACCACGAAGGAACTTTCCAACCTAGTCGTCGTCTCTCCGGATGTCGGGGGCATCAAGCTCGCATCGGGCTATGCACAACTGCTCGACGCCGGGTTGGCCCTGGTGGTCAAACGTCGAATCGATGCGGAGCATACCGAAGCGCAGTTCGTCGTGGGCGATGTCGCAGGGCGCGACGCCCTGATCGTGGACGACTTGACGGAGACCGCCGGAACCGTGACATCGGCCGCCCAGATCCTGAAGGAGATGGGGGCTCGACGCATCTTTGCCGGCATCTCTCATGCCGTGCTCAATCCGCTAGGGGTAAAAAGGTTACAAGACTCCTGCCTGGAGGAGCTGATTACCACGAATACCGTACCAATCCATGCGGTCGGAGGGGTGAAGGTGACCGTTCTTGATGTGGCTCCCCTCTTGGGCGAGGCGATCAAACGCATCCATAATGGCCAATCGGTCTCTTCGCTCTTCCGCGTGGATGGAAAGATGATCCTCCCATGAGTAATGAGACTTCCTTTTCCGCCGAGCTGCTTCGTCTGCTGGAGGAAAACTCCCTCCGCTCCCCGGAAACGTTTGCGAAGCTCCTGGGCCGCGAGCCGGCAGAAGTGCAGCAAGAGATCGCCCGCCTCGAAAAGGAAAAGGTGATCCTCGCTTACAAGGCCATCGTCGACGACGAAAAGGCGCAGCGCCGGACGGTAAAAGCCGTCATCGAGGTGAAGCTTCTTCCCGAACGGGGAGGGGGATTCGATCGATTGGCGCAAAGAATCGCCCGTCATTCGGAAGTCACCTCCTGCTTTCTCATGAGCGGGGGATACGATCTCCTGGTCTTTCTCGAAGGCTCCACCCTGCAGGAGGTCGCTCTCTTCGTCTCCGAGAAGCTGGCGACGATTCGGGGAGTGACAGCTACGGCAACCCATTTCATGCTACGAACCTACAAGGAACAAGGGGTCCTTGTAGGAGACGCGGTGGATGCGGATCGTTTGCCGATCAGCCCATGAAGAAGAGCGCCACGCAATCCGGGTCTCATCCCCAGCCAACAAAAATCCTGCCGTTTCTGCCTGGTGGAGAGTCCTGGGTCGCGCGACATGTGCGCGATCTTCCCCGGTCGGGGATCCGCGATTTTTTTGACCTGGTGCAGTCGATGGAGGGGATCGTTTCCCTCGGAATCGGAGAACCTGGAGAATCGACATCTTGGAAAATTCGGGAGCAAGGGATCTTTGCGCTCGAATCGGGAAAGACCGGTTACACGTCGAACCTCGGCCTCTTCCGTCTGCGCCAAGCGATCAGCCGCTACATGGAACGGCGGATCGGGTTGCGCTACGATCCAGAAGAGGAAATCCTGGTGACGGTCGGCGTCTCCGAAGCGCTCGACTGCGCCCTGCGCGCCATCGTCAACCCGGGTGAGAAGATTCTCTATGCGGAACCCAGCTACGTCGCCTACTCTCCCGGCATCCTGCTTGCTCATGGAGTGCCCGTCGGCATCGCGACGCGCTTTGAAGACGGGTTCCGGTTGGGAGCCCAAAGCGTCGCCGAAAAAGCGCAACCCGGAGTCAAGGCACTGCTTCTGAATTCGCCGGCGAACCCCACCGGAATGATGGTGGGAGAAGAAGAACTCGAGCGGATTGCGGCGATCTCCAAGAAAGAAGATTGGGTTATCCTTTCGGATGAGATCTATGCCGAGGTGACCTACGAGAAGCGGCATCGCTCCATCGCGAGCCTCCCCGGAATGAAAGAACGGACGATCGTGCTCAACGGCTTGTCAAAGGCGTTTGCGATGACGGGCTTTCGCATCGGCTGGGCCTGCGGCCCGGCTCCCCTGATTGCCGCAATGGTCAAGATTCATCAATATTCGATGCTCTGCGCTCCGATCCTAAGCCAGGAAGCCGGGATCGAGGCGCTGGAGCGTGGGGAAGAGGAAGTCGAAGCGATGCGGCGATCCTACCGAAAAAAAAGAGACTACCTCTGGCGTAGCCTGACCTCCTTGGGCTTCCCCTGCCATCTCCCGGAGGGGGCCTTTTACCTCTTCCCGTCGATCGCCCCGTTCGGGCTTTCTTCCCAGGAGTTCGCACTCCGCCTATTGCGGGAGGCTCGGGTCGCAGTGGTTCCCGGGGCAGCCTTTGGATCCTCCGGGGAGGGATATCTCCGGTGCAGCTTCAGTCCCCGTTTGGACGAGCTGGAGGAGGCGGTGAGCCGCATGAGTTGCTGGATGGAAGCGACTTTTCCGAAAAGAGGCCTCCCTGCGGTTGAAAGTTGAGGGAGCCGGGAGCACGGCACTTCTTGCGCTGATGGGCAATGCCTTGAATAATGGCCCCATGAAATCGCGATTTCGTCTGTCCTTCTCATGTTGCGGGAAGCGAACGGGCTAGGAGCGGCAACGGAGAGGGACACCTGTGGGTTTGCAAACGGCTCGGGAAGGGAACACGGAAAAGATCATCCAGTTTTCCGTTTACATGGAAAACAAGGCGGGTCGACTGCTCGATCTGGTACGGCTCTTGACGGGCGGCGGGGTGGATATCGTCGGCTTTACGATTCTCGATTCGGTCGACGCGGCGGTGATCCGCCTGGTTGTGGACGATCCGGCCTCCGCCCGGTCTCTGCTCCACGAGCACCATATCGCCTTCAATGAATCGACGCTGGTCGCCGTGGAGCTGCCCCAGAGCGCGGACGACTTGAGGAAGCTGCTGGCGACCCTCTTGCAAGCGGAGATCAATATCTACTTCAGTTACCCACTGATCACCCGCCCCTACGGGAAGGCGGTGCTCGCCCTTCGCGTGGAGGACGACGAGCTGGCTAGCTCGGTCCTGATCCGAAACCAGTTCCGAGTCCTTTCGCAAAAGGACATCAGCCGGTAATCGCGCATGGGAAAGAGAGGCCGGTCAACGGACGGGTCTCCCGGTCAGCTGCAATCCCGTTCGGGTCCGTTTGCGTGCAAAAGCACGTGAGTCGGCTTTGTCGCGCTCGCCAACAGCGGGCGAAGGTGGGGAGGCGCAGGATCGGGATCGAGCGGTTGGACCCGGATCTCTTCAAAGCCCGCCGCCGTCAGCCACTTCTCGATCTCGTTCCCCGAGAAGCCGAGCCAGTAGTCGCCGTAGGCGATTCGCGCATCCTCGAACGCGTGCTCGCATAAGTCGAGAATCACCAGCATTCCTCCGGGCCGAAGAATCCGGAAGGCGGCCGCGAGGGCCTCCTCGGGGTTCGGGGCATGGTGGAGCGCCTGGCTCAACACGGCGATATCGATGCTCGCGGACGGAATGGGAGGGTCCTGCAGGTCACCCAAGCGGAACTCGAGATTCGCCAAGTTCCGCTTCTTAGCTTCCTGCGTGGCAAAAGCCACCATCTTGGGAGAGATGTCCACGGCGATCACGCGCTGCGCCCGTTCGGCAAGAAGCTGGGAAAGCCATCCCTCGCCGCATCCCAGATCGGCGATGACGACGGGAGGGAGCAGGCGGGCAAGGAGGGGCCCGACGGCGGGCCAACCCCTTCCAGGACAGGAGGCTCCTCCCAGGCGGCCCGCCATTCGGTTAAAATGGGCGCGGGTCTCTCTCTTTCGCCTTTCGATCACCTTGCGTAGCCGCTCCGGATCACGATCCGCTTCTCTACTCTCCTCCAGGAGTAGAAGGGCGGTTGCGAGGAGACGGGCTTCCGCTTCTTTCCGCTCGGGTGGAAGCGAGTAGAAGGTCTTCCGCCCCTGGCGACGGGCGCGAACCAGGCCTTCGGTTCGCAGCAAGGCGAGATGCCCCGAGACGGCCGGCTGGCTGGCTTGGAGAACTTCGCAGAGCTCGGCGACCGAGAGTTCCTGCTTTTGAACGAGCGCGAGGATGCGCAGCCGCGTGAGATCCCCGAGCATCGACCAGAGGCGTCGCAACCGTTCGCCGGGACGGGCTGCCAGGGGAGCGGATTCGTCATGCATCAATGGATGTTTATCAGTTAATATTTCAGTTGCCAACGCCGGAATCCCATCGTAAAAATGGCGGCGTGATCCCCAGAAAACATGTGTTCGCTTCGGAATCGGTAACCGAAGGGCACCCGGACAAGGTCTGCGATGCCGTTTCGGATTCAGTCCTCGACGCCTGCCTAGAGCAAGATCCTCATAGTCGGGTCGCTTGCGAGACGCTCGTGAAAAGTAACCTCCTGGTCCTGGCCGGAGAGATCACGACGCGGGCAAAACTCGACTATGTCCAGATCGCGCGGGAGCGGGTCCGGGACATCGGGTATGACGAGCCGACGGAGATCTTCCACGCGGATAAGCTGCATGTCATCTACGCGCTTTCGCAACAGAGCCCGGATATCGCCCAAGGGGTCGACGGAATCCAGGGGGGAACCCCCGGCGATCAAGGGGCGGGAGACCAAGGAATGATGTTCGGTTTTGCGTGCCGCGAGACTCCCGAGCTCATGCCGGCGCCCATTACTTTCGCCCATCGTCTCTGCCGTCGTCTCTCCGAGCTGCGCCGCAGCGGAGACGTGGCCTGGCTTCGTCCCGATGGAAAGGCGCAGGTGTCGCTCCTCTACGAAGGATATCGGCCGGTCCATGTCGAGGCCGTCGTCGTCTCGACGCAGCATACTCCCGAAGTCGGCCGGGACACGATCCGAGAGGTTGTGCTCTCCGAGGTCGTGACCAAAGCGATCCCGTCCGAACTCCTCGATCGTTCGACCCAGTATTTCATCAACCCCACCGGGCGCTTCGTCGTCGGGGGGCCGGAAGCCGACAGCGGTCTCACGGGGCGCAAGATCATCGTGGACACCTACGGCGGGATGGGGCGGCATGGCGGCGGGGCTTTCAGCGGCAAGGATCCATCGAAGGTCGATCGAAGCGCAGCCTACATGGCGCGGTACGTCGCCAAGAATGTGGTGGCTTCGGGTGCGGCGGATCGGGTCGAAGTGCAGCTTGCTTACGCGATCGGCTACCCTGACCCCGTCTCGGTCGCGGTCGACACGTTCGGAACCGAGAAGGTGGACGAGGAGAAGATCGTGGCTGCGATCCGGCAGGTGTTTCGGCTCAAACCTGCGGAGATCATCAAGGAACTCTCGCTCCTTCGACCGATCTATCGCCAGACGACCAACTACGGCCACTTCGGACGGGTGGACCATCTGGACAGCTTCCCGTGGGAGCGGACCGATCGCGCCGTTGCGCTCCAAAAGCTGCTCGACCTTTAAGATCCAACAGAGAAAGAACGATTCCCGATGACTACCTTAGTTGAGACCAAAGAAAAGCAGGCTTCCACCATGGATTTCCGAGTCAAGGACATCACACTGGCCGAATTCGGCCGGAGAGAGATCGAGGTGGCCGAGGCGGAGATGCCGGGGCTCATGGCCCTCCGCAAGGAGTTCGGCCCGACACAGCCTCTGCGCGGAGCCCGCATCGCCGGTTGTCTCCATATGACCGTGGAGACCGCGGTTCTCGTCGAGACCCTGATCGCCCTGGGCGCGGAGGTGAGGTGGAGCTCCTGCAACATTTTTTCGACGCAGGATCATGCGGCGGCGGCTCTCGCCGCGCGCGGTATCCCCGTCTTCGCCTGGAAAGGAGAGACCGAGGAAGAATACCTCTGGTGCATCGAACAGACCCTTCGGTGGCCCGATGGCTCGTTCCTCAACATGATCCTCGACGACGGGGGGGATTTGACCGAGTTGATCCATGAGAAGCGCCCGGACCTCTTGCCGGGCATCCATGGCATCTCCGAGGAGACCACGACGGGAGTCCATCGGCTCGCGCGCCGGGCGTCCAAGGGCACCCTGGGTACGGCGGCGTTCAACGTGAACGACTCTTGCACCAAAAGTAAATTCGACAACCTCTACGGCTGCCGTGAGTCCTTCCTCGACGGAGTCAAGCGGGCGACCGACGTCATGGTCGCCGGAAAGACGGTCGTCGTCTGCGGCTTTGGAGATGTAGGGAAGGGCTGCGCCCGCTCCGCCCGGGGAATGGGCGCTCGGGTGGTGGTAACGGAAGTGGACCCGATCAACGCCTTGCAGGCGGCGATGGAGGGCTACGAGGTGACGGTGCTTGAAGAGATTGCCCCCTCCGGGGACATCTTCGTGACCACGACCGGCTGCATTCATGTGATCCGCAGGGAGCACATGGATCAGATGAAAAGCGGGGCGATCGTCTGCAACATCGGCCATTTCGACAGCGAAATCGACGTCTCGACCCTCTACGGCGACCCCAAGCTCCGCCGAGTCGAAATCAAGCCGCAGGTCGATCTATTCCTCTGGCCGAACGGCAAGCGGCTCTTCGTCCTGGCCGAAGGTCGACTCGTGAATCTTGGCTGTGCCTCGGGCCATCCTAGCTTCGTCATGAGCGCCAGCTTTACCAACCAGGTGCTGGCGCAGATCGAGCTCTGGAGGGAGCGGGAGACCGGCCGCTACGCGCGCGGCCATCTCTACGTTCTTCCCAAGCTCCTCGACGAGCGGGTAGCCCGCCTCCATCTGGAGCACCTGGGAGTAAAGCTCACGCGCTTGACCAAGGAGCAGGCGGAATACCTGGGCGTCCCGGTGGACGGTCCCTACAAGCCGGAATTTTACCGCTACTGATCCGAAGCGGGGCAGGGGAGGGGGCCGTTGCGCCCCTCTGCCGGCATCGGATCGGCATTCAGGAGACTCTCTCCTGCGTTCTCTCACCGCAGGAGCTGCGGCGCAGGGAGCGGGCGTCGGCCTTGACGTAGATACGACGTTGACACATTAGTTCCCTGCGATATTCTGGCATGAACGTCACTAGGAATGGGGCAGTAATGCGTGTGAACATCAGGAAATGGGGAAACAGCGCTTCTGTGCGAATCCCAGCGTCGGTAATGGCAGCGGCGGCATTGCGTCTCGATCAGGTAGTGGAAATTCGGGAGGAGGATGGGCGCGTGACCATCGAACCGATTCGAGCGCCGGCTTACGATTTGAACGAACTGCTGGCGGCAATGAAGCCTAACACGTTCCACGACGATGTGGATTTCGGCCCACCGGTCGGCGAGGAAGTCTGGTAATGCCGCATTGGTCGCCGGAGAGCGGCGATATCGTCTGGTTGCGTTTCGACCCGCGGGCGGGACACGAGCAATCCGGCCATCGTTCTGCTCTGGTGATATCGCCGGCGAATTACAACGGCTTACGCGGGATGATGATTTGTTGTCCAATGACTACCCGAATCAAGGGTTATCCATTCGAAGTAATCGTTAGCCACGATCCGCCTAGTGTGGTGCTCGCCGATCAGATCAAAAATCTTGATTGGCGCGCGCGCAATGCGAAACACAAGGGCAGGGTCCCTCCCAACGTGCTGGCCGACGTGCGCGCGAAACTGAAGGTGTTGCTTCAGATTTGAGCCCCCTTCGAGGAGGACAACGGCAGGATGGCTGAAGGTGAAGGAGATCACGGACATTCGCCCAAGGGCCACCCGGCGGTCGAGCTCAAGCATGGTGATCGCCATGGTCGATGAGGGGGATCCGACCAGCTTCCGCTGCCCGTAGGTGTATTTTGCCTGCCCCCCACGCTTCCGGGCTTCTCGCCCCTATCCTGACGGTGCTGCCTCTCCAGATGCCAGCTTGTTGCCCGAAGGTCTCGTCGGGCGGGAACTTCGGTAAACCGAAAAAACTCCGCCAAGAGCATGCAGTTCGAGCGACCGCGCTGCCAAGACGCCGGGATGCGCGCAGCAGGGAGATGCCGGGCGTCCCCTTATCGCAGGGCATCTCGGAGACCGTCGAGAAATCGTGCGAACGAACGGTCGGCGTTCGCGGCCCGCGGCAGGTCCATCGCATCGATGATCTCCTTCGCGAATTCCACGCCTCCGAGGGCCGGTTCTATCCCGGCCTCTCGGATGGCCTGGATGAGCGCCTGCTTGTAGCGGTCGCGCGCGCATTTCAGGTCGGGCGCCACGCAGCCTTTCCCGAAGACCTTTCGGAAGGCGGCGCCATCGAGCAGTAACCATCGTTCGACATGGGGATCCGGGATCGCGAGCACGGTGACTACAGGGCTAGGCTGGAAGCTGGGAATCTCTTTGGCCCGCTCGTAGAACCCTTTGCAGTTTGCATCCGTCGCGATGACGATAAGTTCGGGAGAGGGACCTTGAGCCTTGAGATCCCGATAATACTCTTTGAGCTCGCTTACGACCTTCCCGTAACCTCGTCGAGCGCTGCGCCACGCTACCTCGACCCGGACTTGCGACTCCTGCGCCACCCGCACGATTAATGCATCGACGATTATTTTATGTGCGAAGTCTTCCCCGAACGCGGCGATCCGCTTAAGCATCGAAGTCCCCTCTCAACTGACGTTCCGACACCGTGAGAAGTTCTTCTTTCTGATCCTTTTGACCGTCCAACGCATGGTCGATGTCCGATTTGCGAGACAAAGGTCCCCAACTAGCGGAAAAAGAGTCGATTTGCGTGCCGCTTTTCAACTTCCTCACGACGAAGAGGGAGTCATCCGGAATGAGATCAGGCAGAATGGGAGAGTGCGTGGTCACGATGTACTGCGTCTGGCCGAGGCTGGCCCTGGTCTTGAGGAGGTCTGCGATCAGTTCGATACGCCGGGGATGAATGCCGTTCTCCGGCTCTTCGAATCCGATGAGAGAAGGGGGTTCTTTGGCGCCGGTAAGTGCGAGCATTCCCAGCATGCGCAGAGTGCCCTCCGACAGAACGCGCGCGGGGATGAGGATTCCTGCTTCCTTGAGTCTTAATTCAACTTCCCCGAGGTCGTTGACGCCGACGTCGATCCCCTCGATCTCGGGCAGCATGATCTGCAACGCCTTTTCGACGGCGTGGAACTGGCGGGGTTCCAGCGCCTTCAGGGTGTTGAGATACGAAGGCAGCTCTTCACCCATGAGCCCGATGTGCCGGACCTCCTTGACCGGGTTGGCGGCACGCATCCGTTCGCGGGGTTCGAAATAGAAAAAGAGCCAACGTTCCAGTTCCAGCCGTGCCGCCACCAGATGAGGATAGTGCGGCGGGTAGTGCGGCAGAGAAAGGATGCTGTGATCGAGATAGAGGTCTAAGTAGGTGGGATGAGCCTGCCCTTCGAGCCTCAGGTGCAGCTTGCGGTTATCCCCTCGCGATAAGAAAGGGCCACGCTTTCCGGTGGGCTCGCCTTTTTTGTTTAACGCAGTAAGAGATTCATCGGTCACCCGCAGAATGCCCGATTTCGGCAACATCTCGATCTCGATGCAATAGCGGAGATTGCGTTCTCGCACCGGTCCTTGCGCGATGTCCAAATCTGGCAAAGGTGCGTAACTCGAATCGGGGGAACGTCTTAATTCCCGAATTTGTCTGTTTACGGCGCGGATGACAGCCTCAGATAGGGTGAAATCCGCTTCCATCCGGAAAGAAGCGCGCTCCTGCGCCAACAAGCCCTTAAGACCGCCCTCGGGAAACGAAAAGGATTCCAATGGCTTACCACGATACGGCGGTTCGAAGGCTTCTTTCAGTGTGCGGCTGGAGACGATCTTGGAGAGCAACTGCAAGGCGTCGAGAAAGTTGCTCTTTCCCGCAGCGTTCGGTCCAAAGAGGACCGACAAGGGTTTTAAGCGTACCTCGATATCCCGCAACGACTTGTAGCCATGAATCTTGATGCGGCTTAGCATACTTCTTCCCTCCCGAAGCTTCTAACCTTACCAGAAACGTGTTCCAGGATCTTGGGAATTGACGCGGCAAGGATAGAGATTGTTGGGGTTTCCACTTTCGGGCGCCGGGGAGAACTCGTCGACGGACCCGAAGGTCGGCTCCCCGTCCCTGTGCCGACCACCCATTTTGGACCGTTGCAAGGCGATGTCATGCCGTTTATAATGCTGTCATTGCTATCAGAAAGAAGGAAAGATAACATGGCGACAGTTACTGTTAGAAATCTGCCGGATGAGGTGCATCGCGCGCTTCGTGTGCGCGCAGCAACCCACGGCCGCAGCACCGAGGCTGAAATCCGCTTCATCCTCGAATCGACCATTCGCCCGGCGGAGCGGCTTCGCCTGGGCACGGCCTTGGCCGAGTTGGGCCGCCGTGTCGGGCTGACGGATGATGATATCGCAGTCTTCGATCAGGTGCGCGAAAAGACCCCGACCGAGCCTCTGAGGTTTGAATGATCGTCTTGGATACCAATGTAGTTTCCGAGGCGATGAAAGCGGAACCGAATCCCGCCGTGCGAGCGTGGCTGGACGACCAGGTGGCCGAAACCCTCTACCTGTCCAGCATCACCCTTGCCGAACTGCTCTTCGGCATCGGTGCCCTACCGTCCGGCCGACGCAAGGATGCGCTGACCCAAATGCTGGACGGCTTGCTGGAGCTCTTCGAGGATCGCGTGCTTACGTTCGATACCGACGCAGCCCGGCACTACGCCGAGCTGGCTGTTGCTGCCCGAGCCGCCGGCAAGGGTTTTTCCGCACCGGACGGCTACATCGCCGCCATTGCGAACAGTCGCGGATTTACCGTCGCCACGCGCGATATTGCGCCGTTCCAGGCGGCCGGGCTCAACGTCATCAATCCGTGGGAGACGATACGGTGACCGAAAACCGTCGCGCAAGCTTCTGGATTTAGCCATCGACGAATGGCGTTTTGCGATCAAGCATGGGTAGAGGGGGTTCGTAAACCGAGTTCGGGATGGGATGCGCGGCGGACCAACTCGAGCTTATTCGCATCCGGCTTCCGGTAGATCAGGACCAGATCCGGCTTAACGTGACAATGCCGACGATCTTTCCACTCGCCGCCGCGCGCGTGATCGCGTTGCCCCGGTTCCAGCAGCAGATCCGCCAGCAACGCTGCGAATACAGTGCGCAGGTCGACGTTGAGCGGGGTGCGGCACCTACCGTTCTTCTCGCGCTTGTTGTAACCGCGGTTGAATTGCCTCGTGTAATTAAGCGTCCCCATTGAGTTCACGGAACAGCGTATCGAGATCGCCCGTCTTCTTGACGCGGCCGACGCTGACGCCCTTCATCGCCTGAATCGTCGTCGCTTTTGGAATCAGCGGCTGGAAAGGCAATGCCCTGTCTTGTGCCATCTTCACGAGCAGTAGCCTAACCGCATCGGAGATGGTCAAGCCCATGACAGCCGATTGCTCTTTGATCTCTCCATCAATGCGGGCTTGTACAAGCTGATTGGCAGCCATAATGATCCTTCCTTTGGAAATCTGTATCCTGAATGACGATGGGAGTCACCCTGGCATGGAAGGGGTCGTTCTCGTCTGCTTCGCTCCCAGGGCGATCATCTCGAGCCCTCCAAGCTTGCGCTTGAGCAAGTAGTCCCGGTTGATCTTTAAGATCCACGCTAGTTCGCCAGCCGTGCAGCAGATGGATTCCACTCGTGAGCGGTCGATCCGATCCCCTGCAGGCATCCTTGCCGAGCCAATCCCGGCATGTAAACCATCGTCAGCACTGTTCGCCCGGCTGATGCAGGGCCAGCTGATTGGTCTTATGGCGTCGCTTGGCTGTCCGTTGCGCGAAGAGCGCAGGCGATGGCGGTCGTCGAGGAGGTAGTCCGGAATAGCGAGATCGAAGGGGAACGACTCCATCGAGCCACCATCCGGTCGTCGATGTCTAGACGGCTCGGACTCGATAGCCCTCCGCGTTTCGACCGTCGAACAAAGTCGGTCGCCGGAAAATACGGACCAGATCCGCTTCGATGAGAAGGCGAATCGGATCGCCCACGCGCTCAACTCGATCGGCGCGACTGCGGCATTTTCCAACTCCCCTACGGCCAGGACGCGCAAGCATCTGCCTTTCCCGCGCCAAACGCGCACTTAATGAGATAATATCTCTTTTCATGTGGCATTGTTGCTAAAAAACGCTAAGAATAGGGCAGGAACGGTGCATTTTACTCGATGATCTTATGATCGTTTCGTTTTCGCTCGAAAATTGGATGTCGTTTCGCGACCAAGTGAAGTTTTTGATGGTCGCCACCCGGGAGCGCCAGCATGGCGAGAGGGTGCCCCATCTCGCGAAATATCGGACGAGGGTTCTGCCGATTGCAGCGATCTACGGCGGCAATGCGTCGGGCAAGACCAACTTTTTCAGAGCTCTGAGCTTTGCAAAGAAGCTGGTCGTCTTGGGAACCCAGCCGGAGGACCCCATTTCCGTAGAACCATTTCGCCTCGACGCCGGGACGGGAGAGCGACCGTCGCGCTTTTGCTTTGAGCTTTTGATCGGCGAAACCATTTACGAGTTCAGCTTCGCGGTGACGCGGAAAGCGGTCGTGGAGGAAAAGCTCGTCACTATCGAGGCGAAAAGGGAAACGGTGCTCTATGACCGCCGCGACGGGAAGCCCGGATTCAGCAAGGCCTTGGCGAAGGACGATTTTCTTAAATTTGCCTTTCAGGGAACTCGGGAGAACCAGCTTTTTTTGACGAACGCAATCTCCCAAAAGGTCACTCAATTTCGGCCGGTCTACGACTGGTTTAAGAACAACTTGAGGTTGGTGGCACCCGATCGCCGGTTTGGTCGGTGGGAAAAGTCTTGGGGCGTAGGCCATCCTTTCTCCTCGGCTATGCAAGAGAAGCTGTCGGAGCTCGATACCGGAATCGCCCGTTTAGTATGGGAGGAGATCGACTCGGAAGCGGACCCGTTTCTCAAATCACTAAAATCCCGGTTTGGGGAAGCACTCA
The DNA here is from genome assembly GCA_050179015.1 of Methylacidiphilaceae bacterium. GTDB lineage: Bacteria > Verrucomicrobiota > Verrucomicrobiia > Methylacidiphilales > Methylacidiphilaceae > Methylacidimicrobium. Next base: position 18,413 of record JBFXFN010000003.1, read on the forward strand.
AGGAAGGGGAGTCAATGCGATTGCCGTTTGGGAAAGTGAGCCGCAAAGCCGGAGAGCTGATCGTCGAGAAGCTCGCCGCCTACCATCCGAAGGCGGACGGCACGGAGGCGAAGTTCAGCCTGGAGGAAGAGTCGGATGGGACCCAGCGGGTGATCGACCTGCTCCCCGCCTTTCTCGACCTGTCAGCCAAAAGTTCCCAAAAGGTTTACCTCATCGATGAGCTCGATCGCAGTCTCCACACGTTGCTCACCCGCCGGTTGCTCGAGGCGTATCTTGCCGGTTGCTCCCACACGACCCGGTCGCAATTACTGTTCACCACCCATGATGTCCTGCTGATGGATCAACAACTCCTGCGCCGCGATGAAATGTGGGTGGCCGAGAGGGGGACCGCAGGGGCCTCGCAGCTCCGTTCCTTCAGCGAGTACAAGGATGTCCGCTACGACAAGGACATTCGCAAGAGCTACCTTCAAGGGCGGCTGGGAGGAATTCCCCGAATTCTTTTGCGGGGCGCTTTAACCGATGCCTGTCTCTCAGAAGAAAGCGGGGAGGACGGCTGATGTCGCCAGGAAGGCGGAGAATCAGCAGAGCGCTTGGTAAGCTCCCCTACCGAAAACTTTACGTGATCGCAGCGGAGGGGGAGAAGACCGAGCGGCAATATTTTGACCTCTTCAAGCACCTCTTCAAGGACGAGCAGCCGCTAATCGTTGTGAAGTGCTTGCCAGGCGGCTGCAAGAGTGCGCCGAGTCAAGTTTTGAAGAGAATGGAGCGTTTCCTGCGTCAGGAGAAATTACGCTCCTCCGACGAAGCATGGCTGGTCACGGACAAGGATCGGTGGGACGACGAGAAGTTGGCTCAACTTCATCAATGGGCGCAGAAGTGCCGGGGGTCCCGCGGCTTCGCATTGAGCAACCCGAAGTTCGAATATTGGTTGCTGCTCCACTTCGAGAACGGAAAGGGTGTCGCGAGCGCATCGGATTGTATTAATCGCTTGAGTCGCCACCTTCCCGATTACGACAAGGGAATCTCACGGAGCCGGTTCACGAAGGAGAGGATCCGTGACGCCATTCGCCGAGCCAAGGAGCGCGACAAACCTCCCTGCGAGGACTGGCCGAAAAGCGTAGGTACGACAGTCTACCGGCTGGTTGAAAGCCTCCTGCGGGATCTTGTCGCCTAGAGGAATCGAGACGGCGCAGATCGTTGCTCGGTGGAGTAGAATTGCCCTGTTCCTTTCCGACTCGTTCCTCGGCGAGGCTGCGGGAGCTTCTCGAAGCAAGGCGGGGAGGACCGACCTCATGGGCGCGTCTTTGCCGGGGGAGCGGAAGACGAGTCGCCTTGGGGCTTGGGTGAATAGTTCTTTTGCAGGTAATCGGTGATCTGTCCGGCCAGTTCCGCCGGAATGGGCGCCCCGAGATGGATCATCTTCTCCACTTCTTTTTTCCAAGTCTCGGGTGAGAAGCGGGGCTGGGCGCCGATCAGGGTCACGCTGTGGCAGATCGAGCAGTAGCTTTCGACGAGCTCCTGGCCGTTTCCTCGTGCCAATGGGGTGGGAGCGAGAGGATAAGCGCCTACCGAATAGGTCGAGCTGGTATTTCCCGGGTAGGGCGAGAGGGGTTGAATCAATCCGGTGGAATTGAGGGCGTAGACCCCGGCTTCCGATAATCCGTCGGGGCCGGCAGGGACAGGATGGGCGGCCTCGGGCAAGGAAAAGGCGAAGATCGCCAGGATCCATGCCAAACTTTGGAATCGGAATCTTTTCACGCGGCCTCCCCGACGAAAACGGTCTGAGATTCGACCATGCTCCATGCATATCCACCCGGATTCCAGATGGGCTCCATCGCCTGGACATTGCCGCTTCCGTCCGTCGCGCGACAGAGAAGCTCATAGCGTCCGGCCCGCTGGGGGGTCCACGAGAGCCGCCAGCCGCGGAAGGAGTAGGGTCCCAAGTCGGAATCGAGCCGGGCGGCTCGCCAATTCCGCCCTCCATCGGTGGATACGTCTACTCCCCGGATTCCTCCCGAACCGCTGAAGGCGATCCCCTTCACCTCGACCGGCAGCCGGGCCACCAGCTTGGACAAGCCGTCCGGTTGCACAAAGAAGGAGCGGACCGGCATGGGCTGATGCCCCGCCGGAACGGTCCGGAGCTTCCCCGACGCCACCTCCTCGGGGGTCGTGGAACGGCGGGGGTTGTCGGGAATCCGGTAGGCATTCATCATCCAGTGGCTCTGATCCGCTTCGGTCAGCGCCTCGATCCAGCTCAAGTGTTTGATCCAGTAAGTAGAAAAGCGACCCGGCACGATCAGGCGGACCGGAAAGCCGTTGAGCATCGGCAGAGGCTCCCCGTTCATCTGGTAAGCGACGAGACACTCCGCGAGAATCGGATCTCCTGCATCCAACGACTTGGCATAGGAATGGGCCGGAGTCCCCTCCGGGGATCGTCCGGAATCCAGGCCTTGGAAGCGGAGGGCAACCGTGTGCGGACGAAGGCCCGCCCGATCGAGGAGATCCATGAGCCGCACCCCGGTCCAGCGGGCGTTTCCCATGCCTCCGTTCCCCCACTGGGTTCCCGGAACCGGGGGAGAGAAGCGGCTGCGAGAGTTGCCCGTGCACTGATTGACGGCCACCAGGGAGAACGGTTCAAACTCGGAAAGAAGCTGAGAGAAGGAGAATTCCATCGGCCGAGAGACATTGCCTCGGATCGAGAGTCGCCACTGGGCGAGATCGATCGCATTAGGGATGACGTCCAAATGATAGCGGACGAAGAAGGCCGCGTTCGGCGTCAGAAGGGATTCAAAAAATGGACGCGGAGTTTCGAGAACAATCGGTCGATCGCTGAGGCGAAGGAGAGGTAGCTTTTGGGGCAGGAGAGCGGCGGGCATGGCGGCATTCCAGCTCCTTTCGGGAAGGAGGAGATCGGGGGAACCGTTGCCGCCCTGGGCGCGGATTGCACGAGGCAGAGGAAGCGCCGCCCCAAGCAGGCCGGTCAAAAGCCGAAGCGCCCTTCTGCGGGAATAGACCGGGAGGGTGGCTCGGTGCCGGTCGAGGCGGGGATCCTCTTGATATGACATCTTGTCCAGGTTAGCCGGGCAAGGGAGAAGGCGTCAAGCCGGACGGGCAGGAAAAGATGAGAGGAGATTTACGGTTCGCGGCCGCAGTGCGTCTCCCATGGACCGCGCGCCGGCGCTGCGAGCCGAAGAGGCCCGTCAGCCGAGGACGCTTTCGGCCAGCCCCGGAACGTGGCGATAGCGAGCGGCCGAATGGATCTTGCTCTATGGGCATGCGGCATGTTTCCATTATGCCTAACAGGCAGAAGCGCGAGGGTATTGACCGCTGCCCGCCGCAATCGGCGTCGTGCTTGGCGCAAAACAAAAAGGAGAGGGACGATGTTCAAGCTTCTCGAAGGGATGCCGCCAGACGTGTTGGGAATCGAAGCCTCCGGCAAGGTCACTCACAAGGACTATCAAGACATCCTGATTCCCAAGGCCGAAGCGCTGATGGCCAAGGGACCGGTCAAAGCGCTCTTTGTTGTCGCGCCGGAGTTTGCGGGGTACGAACTGAAAGCGCTCTGGGACGACAGCGTCTTTGGCCTGAAACATTGGCGCGACTTCCGCCGCGTTGCGGTGGTTGCCGATCAAGAATGGATCCATGGCGTCATGACCATGTTTCGGCCATTGATCCTCTGTGAATTCCGGCTGTTCAAGCTTGCCGAATTGGCGGCGGCAAAGAGCTGGATCACGAGTTCATAGGCTCATTGCAGCCGCCGGCCGGGACGTAGAAGGCGTGTTCTAATGTCGGTTCGTCCGTCCGCGTCCTCCCTATTCGACGTAGCGGCGAAAGGGTCGGGGCCAGATCGACATGGACCGCCTGACGCCGAGGCTCTTTCGAATGGTCCTAGTGGGCGCGGATCCCCGGTTGTTCTTCTCATCCGGAATCTTTTCGTTGTCGCTGCGTTCGCTCCTCTCGTCTTTCACCAAGGTTGGAATAAAGCAAATTACATGCCAGGGGAGGCGGACTTCCCCTAGTGCCGTGTCGATCGAGAGAGGACCCTCTATTCCCTTAACTCCAGCATCATGACGACCGTCTCTCCCGCTCTTCGTTCCCATCGGATCCTCCACGGCCCGGGGTTTTCGATCCGGTTCCGCCGGAAAACTTCCCAAATTAGAAGTCCGTGGGGGGCTAAGCGTGGCGGAACCGAGGAGAGTAAGGGGTGCTCGTCGAGGAGGAGATCCCGTTTGTCATAGGGCGGAGAGGCAAAGACGATGTCGTACCGGTGCGGGTCCCTCAGGAGGAAACGAAGCGCGTCCGCTTCGATGACCCGTCCCGCGAAGCCCGTCTTCGCAAGGTTGTGACGAATCGCTCGGCAACATGCGCTTGCCAAATCGACGAATGTCGCTTCCCTCGCTCCTCGGCTCAAGGCTTCGATGCCGAGCGAGCCTGTGCCCGCATAGAGATCGAGAACGCTCTTGTCGGCGACCCAATCCCCAAGCGAGGAGAAGATCGCTCCCTTCACTCGGTCGAGGGCCGGCCGGATCTCTACTCCGCGAGGAACTTCCAAGCGAAGACCGCCGGCGGTGCCGGAGATCACTCGTAGAGCCATGCGCCTTCACCCGCCGCGCCGGAATCCCGGATCGAGTGATGTAGCGCTTTCCGGTTCATGGCAGTACGGGAGAGGAGGAATGCAGCCCCGAGATTTTCCATTGCAGCGCCAAGTTTTCCGACAATCGTGCCTCCGGCTTTTGAATCGTTCCCCCCATCGTGAGAACGATCGCTTGCGATCGATCCTGCAGGAAGCGAAGCTGGCGTGCAAGCAAGTCCGGAAGGCGGTGGATGAGGGAATCTTTCAGATGCACGCGAAGAACCAGCCGCAGAGAGGAGTCGAACGCCACCGATCCCTCTCCCGAGAGGGAAAAGTTCGCGGATTGGAAGAGGAGATCCGAAAAGGTGACGGCTCCATCCTGAATCCGAAACTTCCCGGAGCATTCGGAAAAATCGGGCTGGGCAAGACTGCTTTCCCGAAGAAGGGTCGCCAAGGCTGAAAAAAGGGAGACCTTCTCGACATGCCCGGTTTTCACGGAAAAGGACCCCTGCCCGGCAAGGCTCTTGGCAGCGAGCGGCCGGCCGCGAGAGTCGAGGTCGAGAGACAGGCGCCCGCGGGCGGCCGCTGCATCGTTCCCAAGTGCGGAAAGGAATTCATGGAGGTCGAGATCGGTGGCTTTGAGGCGCAATCCGAAATCCCCCCCGGAACCATTCGAAGGAAGCTGGCAAAGGGTGGCGTCGATCCGTCCGCCTCCGGAGAGCGCTTGCACGTGGGAAAAGGTTAAGCGGGATGCGTCCACTTTGTACTGCGCAAGAAGTTGGGCGCAGGAAAACCGGCCCAGAACGCGCATCCACCCGGCAACGAAGGTCCCGTTTCCGGAAACCAAGCCCGTCTTTTCTTGGAACGGGCCGCAGGTGGAGATTTGCCCGGCCTCGAGCAAGGGCGAACCATCCGGGAAAAGGAGAATCGCGCTCCCGTTCTCGATGTCGACGGAGCCGACGCGCCATGGCACAAGCCGAGTCCGGGCAAGGATTAGCGGAGACCCGGGCTTGGCGGGATCTTCGTCGATCAAGGGCAATAGGAGCCTGCCCTCCTGATCCATCTGGCAAGCAAAGCTGGGTTCTTCCAGCCGGGCGCGCCGAAGGTAAAAACCCTTGGTTAAAAGACTGGGCAGGGAGTATTCGAAGCGAGCCCTTTTTGCCGCGAAAAGGGTGGGAGCGAGTCGAGTCGCCGGGTTGTCGACCCGAAGATCATGCAGGGTAATTTCGGCGGGCGCCTTCCATTCCGCGGAGGAGAACCGCACAGGGCTCCCCAGCGCCTCCCTAAGCGCCCATTCCAGATAGGCGGTCGCACGTCGCCCCGATACCCACTTCTTGAGGCCCTGCTCCGCAAGAACAAAAAAGACGATTGCAGCCAGCACGAGGCCGATCGCAAACTCTCCAACGTGTCGAAGCAGCCGCACTGCTTGCAATTAGGCAAGAGTTTCTAAAGATTTTCCAGCAAATGAATCGCGTCTGTATCATTTTTAATCCTGCAGCACGCGGAGAGAAGGCGCGGAGGCTCTTCGACCGGCTTCGCCGGGCGGCGGGCGATTCAGTGATTCGAGTCACGAAGTTCCCTGGAGATGCGGAGGCGCAAACGGAGCGCGCCCTCGAACAGGGTTATCGCATTGTGGTGGCGGCCGGCGGAGACGGGACCGTAAACGAAGTCGTCAACGGTCTTAACGGAACGGCAGCGACCCTGGGAATTTTGCCGCTTGGCACGATCAATGTTTTTGCGATGGAGCTGGGACTCCCCGTCCAGCTTGAGAGCGCGTGGGAGGTCATCCAGGCGGGAAAGACCCGGAAGGTCGACCTTCCCCGCGTGGGGGAGCAGCGCTTTGTTCAGCTAGCGGGGGTCGGCTTCGATGCGGAAATTCTCGCCCGCACGAACTGGTGGACAAGGAAGACCTTCGGTCCGATGAGCTACCTGCTCGCAGCCGTCGGCCTTCTCGGCCGGTCAGTCCCCCTGCTCAACGTGACGGTCGATGGCAAGGAGACGCACCAAGGCCGATTCCTGCTCGTGGGGAATGGCCGCTTTTACGGCGGGCGCTTTCCCGTCTTCCCCGACGCTAAGCTGGATGATGGCCTTCTGGACGGCTGTCTTTTCGCGGAACTCAACGCCGTAGCCGTTGCCAGGTATCTGCAGGGTGTCTTTTCTCGTCGGCATACGCTCCTGTCCGATGTCCTCTATTTTCAAGCGGAGGCGCTGACCGTTCAATCCGCCCGGCCCGTTCCTGTGGAGGTGGACGGGGAACTCTATGGCCATACCCCGTGCGCCTTCTCCCTTTCCCCAGCCGAGCTAGAGGTGATTGTCCCATAGGCCACTGGGCTAGTGGGCGCGAGATAGCTTGAGGCGCAGCTGGCTGCTCGGCCTTTCCTGTCGATTCGTTCTAAAGCGGCCGTTTCCTCCTTCCTTCCGCAGGCCTTTCCAAGGAGAGGAGGCGCTTTTTTCTCCAGGAAGCGGCTGCGTACCCCCCTAGGCCGCCCGCCTTTGGAACCACGCGGTGGCAAGGGATGACGATGAGGACGGGGTTCGCTCCTACCGCACTGCCGACGGCGCGCGCCGCTCCGGGGCGACCCAGCGCCCGAGCCAGATCTTCGTAGAAGAGGGTCTCTCCAAAGGGGCGATCGAGGAGTTGTTTCCAGACACTCAATTGCCAAGAGGTGCCGATCGGTGCCACGGCGAGCGAAAAGCCCGTCCTCTCTCCTGCAAAATACTCGGCAAGCTGGACTTCGACTCTTTTGAGATACTTGTTGGGTCGCGCTTTGACCGAGCCGCCTAGGTAGCGAACAGAGCGATCCCTTTGCGCACGCAGCTTGTGAGAATCCGCGAACTGAAGGAGCCGTAGCCCGGCGGAGTCTGCCATCCCGACCATGACACCCAGAGGAGTGTCGATCTCCCGCTCGCACAGGGCGCCTCGTCTGGGCGTCGGAACAAGAAGAGGTGCCGACGAGGGGGCGCCGGGGATCCCTACGTCGTCCGATAAGCTCTCCAGGGAGGGGACGGCTCTCCCTCCTCGCCGTGAGGTCTCTCTGTTTAGAGTCGGCGGGTGAAAACGAGGGCGGGGACGTCTTGAATAGCGCATGAGAGGATCCTAGCGTTTCCGCTGCCGCAGGTCGAGGGGGCGCGCGATTCGCTGGCTTCATCTTCCTCTCTTCTTTCCTCAAGCCTCGATCCGCTCTGTAAAGAGACTCGCTTGGGAATCGACAAAAAGCTGCCGAAAGCTTGTGAAAAGGACTTGTCAGAGAACCCGCGATTCGCAATAGTTGATGCCTTTCACTCGGTTTGGTAATGAGATAAGCGATGCCGACGATCAATCAGTTGGTCCGAAAAGGACGAGAGGAGCTGTTGCGAAAGACCAAGGCTCCCGCATTGGATTCCTGCCCGCAGCGCCGCGGCGTCTGCATTCAGGTCATGACGCGGACGCCGAAGAAGCCGAATTCCGCCTTGCGCAAGGTCGCCAAGGTTCGGCTCACGAACGGGAAAGAGGTGATCGCCTATATTCCCGGCGAGGGCCATTCGCTCCAAGAGCACTCGATCGTGTTGCTGCGCGGAGGCCGAGTTAAGGATTTGCCGGGGGTGCGTTATCACATCGTCCGCGGCATTCTCGATGCCGGCGGCGCGATCGGTCCCAGCAACACCAACAAGCTGAATCGTAACGTGTCGCGCAGCAAGTACGGCGTGAAGCGACCGAAGGAAGGGGCCGCCAAGAAGTAGCGGCAGAGGCGAAGGGTATGCGGAGAAGAAGAGCGGAAAAGCGGCGCACTCCACCGGATCCGAAGTACGGTTCGGTTCTCGTGCAGCGGTTGATCAGCGTGATCCTGTCTCGCGGAAAGAAGGCGCGCGCCGAGCAGATCGCCTACGGAGCCATCGAGGGGATGGAGCCCAAGGCCGGCGACCCCGTGGAGATGCTCCAGAAAGCGATCGAAAACGTTAAGCCCCGGCTGGAGGTCAAGTCGAGGCGGCTGGGAGGCGCTACCTATCAGGTGCCGATCGAAGTCTCGGCCGATCGCCAAGTTTCCCTTGCTCTGCGCTGGATTTTGCGGGCGGCCCGTTCCCGCAAGGGGGTTCCGATGAAGGTCGCCCTCCAGAACGAATTGAGAGATGCGGCAACCGGTCAGGGCGCGGCCGTAAAGAAGCGAGACGAAGTGCATAAGATGGCGCAAGCGAACCGCGCCTTTGCACATTTGCGATATTAGAAACTTTTCGATACATATTTAAGAGCACGAGGCCCGTAGCCGACGGCCGCTTTGCGGCGTAGCGGCAACGGAAAAGGGAGTCCCGGCGACTCCCGGCAGGTTCCACCGGCCGCCCATCGACTAACGGATAAGGAAGTTTTTGACTATGGCGACAACGACGTCCCCAGGCGCTACGGCATCGCGGAATTCTCCCAATCGGCCGTACACATTGGAGAGAACCCGCAACATCGGGATTGCCGCTCATATCGATGCGGGAAAGACGACGCTGACCGAACGCATCCTCTTCTACACGGGAACCATTCACAAGATGGGCGAGGTTCACGAAGGGACCACCGTGACCGACTGGATGGAGCAGGAGAGGGAGCGCGGCATTACGATCACATCCGCGGCGACTACCTGCTTCTGGCCGGTTCGGAAAGAGGACGGGATCACCAAGCTCTTCGACGGCGAGAAGTTTCGGATCAACATCATCGATACTCCGGGGCATGTCGATTTTACGGCCGAGGTCGAGCGTTCGCTTCGCGTCCTCGACGGAGTCATCGCCGTCTTTTGCGGGGTTGCGGGGGTTCAGCCGCAATCGGAGACGGTTTGGCGGCAGGCAACTCGCTACCGCGTTCCGCGGATCGCTTTCATCAACAAGATGGACCGAGTAGGGGCGAATTTCGACAACGCGGTTCATGAGATTCGGGACAAGCTCGGAGCCAATGCTTGGCCTATCTTGCTCCCGCTGGGGAAGGAAGATGGGTTTCAAGGCCAGATCGACATTATCAATCGCAAGGCGATCCTCTATTCCGACAGCGACAGGTTAGGATCGACCTATGCGGTAGAGGAGATCCCGGAGGAGTTCCGGGAGTCATCGGAGAAGGCTCGCCGCAGCCTTATCGAGGCGCTCGCGGACAAGGACGAGGAGATGGCCGAGATCTTTCTTGCGGAGCAGGAGCCCACGGTCGAGCAGATCAAGCGGGCGATCCGGCGCGCGGTGATCGCCAACGAGTTCGTCCCGGTCATCGCCGGTTCCGCGTTCCGCAACAAGGGAGTCCAATTCCTGGTCGACGCGGTGATCGATTACCTGCCGAGCCCGGTGGACGTCGAGCCGGCCAAAGGGCAGCACCCCGTCAGCGGAGAGGAAGTCGTCGTCGTCCCGGATGACAGCGCCGCTTTCTGCTCGCTCGCGTTCAAGCTCTGGTCCGACCCGTTCGTCGGCAAGCTGGTCTTCTTCCGCGTCTACTCGGGCACGTTGCAGAAGGGAATGACCGTCTATAACCCCCGGACGCGCAAACGGGAGAGAATCAGCCGCATCGTCCAGGTACAGGCCGATGAGCGCAAGGATATCCCGGAGGTTCATTCGGGAGATATTGCGGCGCTGGTGGGCATTCGGGACGTGGCGACGGGCGACACCCTGGTTGACGAGGCTTTCGACGTGCTCCTGGAGCCACCGGTCTTCCCCGAGCCGGTCATTTCGATGGCGGTGGAGCCCAAAACGAAGGCCGACCGGGAAAAGATGAGTTTGGCTCTACAGCGGCTCATGGAAGAAGACCCGACCTTCCGGGTCAGTACGAACGAGGAGACGGGCCAGACGATCATCGCCGGGATGGGAGAACTCCATCTGGAAATCATCGGCGACCGGCTCCGCCGTGAGTTCGGGGTCGGCACCAATGCGGGTGCTCCCCAGATCGCTTACCGGGAGACGATCACCCGTCCGGCCGAAGGCGAGGGCAAGCTGATCAAGCAGAGCGGCGGGCGCGGACAATATGGCCACGTCATCCTCGAAATTGCGCCCTTGGAGCGTGGCAAAGGCACCGAGGTCACCAGCAAGGTCGTCGGCGGCAACATTCCGAAGGAGTATATCCCGGCCTGCTTCAAGGGGGTCCAGGAGGCGCTCACGGCCGGCATCATCCACGGCAGTCCGGTCATCGACCTCGAGGTCCATATTCTCGATGGGAGCTACCACGAGGTCGATTCGAACGAGCTCGCTTTCAAGATGGCTGCTATTTTCGCCATGAAGGATGCGATCAAGAAAGCGAACCCGATCCTTCTGGAGCCGATCATGAAAGTCGAAGTTTCGACTCCCGACGAGTACCAGGGTGACATCCTCGCCGACTTAACGAGGCGGAGGGGCAAGATTCTCAATGTGGACACCAAGGGCAAGACCGCGAACGTACGGGCGGAGGTGCCATTGTCCGAAATGTTCGGGTATGTAAACGACATCCGATCGATGTCGAAGGGGAGAGCCGCCTATTCGATGGAGCCTTCCCATTTCGAACAGGTGCCCGCGCAAATTGTTGCTCAGGTTGTAGAGCAGAAGGGGAAGTAGGACTGGGAGATGCTATGGCGGCGAGCAAAATTCGCATTCGATTGAAGTCGTTTGACTATCGGCTTCTGGACCGAGCAGCTTCGGAAATTTCGGAGACGGCGCGCCGGACCGGTTCCGCAGTCGCAGGTCCTATTCCGCTCCCGACGAGGATCGAGCGCCTTACGGTGAACCGCTCGCCCCACGTCGACAAGAAGAGCATGGATCAGTTTGAACTCCGGACGCACAAGCGCCTAGTCCAGATCATGGAGCCGACGGCCAAAACCGTCGACGAGCTCAAGAAGCTAAACTTGCCGGCAGGGGTGGACATCACGATTCGGATCTGATCGTGACGGTTCTGGATCGGGAAATGGAGACGACGAGCATGAGCATCGGCCTACTGGGAAGGAAGCTTGGGATGACGCAAGTCTACGATGCCGACGGCAACTTGGTTCCCGTCACGGTGGTCGGCGCCGAGCCGAACGTGGTGGTTCGGCTCCAACTGCGCAAGGACGGAAGCAGGAGTGTCCAGATGGGTTTCGAGTCCGTCCGGGAAAAGCGCTTGACCAAGCCGCTGCGAGGGCATTTTGCCAAGGCGGGCGTCGCTCCCCGACGCTTTCTTCGAGAGTTCTCGATCTCCGCATCGGAGGAGTGGAACCCTGGGCAAGAGGTCGGAGTCGGGCTCTTCCGCCCCGGGCAGCTTGTCGACGTCGTTGGTGTCAGCAAGGGAAAGGGGTTTCAAGGGGTGATGAAGAAGCACAATTTCTCCGGCCAAGGAGCCGCGCACGGCTCGAAGATGCACCGGCGTAACGGTGCGGTGGGCTGCCGCTCGACGCCAGGCCGCATCTTTCGCAATCAGGGCATGCCCGGACATCTCGGGAACACCAGGACGACCGTCCAGGATCTTCCCGTCGTGGCCGTGCGGGAGGCGGATCGGGCCCTTCTCATCCGCGGCAGCATTCCGGGTGCGCGTGGCGGCCTAGTGCTTGTAAGGACCGCGATCAAGGGCCAGCCGAAACCTCAAGAGAAGTCGCAAGGGAAGGGTGGAAAGGCGCAGGCGGCAAGACCGTCCAGACCGTCCAAGCCATCGAAACCTTCCAAGAAGTAGGAGCGTTTAAGGCGGAGAGCGAACATGAATGTTTTGACCGTGGAAGAGGCCCAGCGGCAGATGAGCGTTCCGCTTCTTTCGAATGGGCGGGGCAGTCAAGCGCTTCACGAAGCGGTCGTCGCCTACCGGGCGAATCGACGTAGCGGAACCCGTGCGACCAAGACCAAGGGCACGGTTCGGGGTTCCGGGCGAAAGCCGTGGGCGCAAAAGGGGACCGGGAGAGCTCGGGCCGGGTATGCCTCTTCTCCCATCTGGCGCGGGGGTGGGGTCGTCTTCGGGCCCCAGCCGAGGGATTTTTCCAAGAAGTTGCCCAAAAGGGTGAAACGGCTCGCTCTGCGGAAGGCACTCAGCGGACGGATCGCCGAAGGGGCTGTTCTTCTTTCGGGCACGATCGAGTTGGTCCAGCCGAAGACGAAGGCGCTGCTGGGGCTGCTCGATTTCTGGAATGGAAACGAGACGCTCCTGCTCGTCGTCGAAAAGAAGGAGTCGCCGGTCTGGCTTGCGGCCCGCAACCACCCGCTCATCGCCGTCGTATCCGCCGCGGAAGTCAACGCCGAGGATCTGCTCTGGCCCGACCGAATCGTGTTGGAGCAGCCGGTTCTCTCGGTTCTCGACCGGCGGCTGCTCCGCGGAGGCAAAGAATCATGAGAGATCACCGGACGATTTTGCGGCATATCTGGATGACGGAAAAAGCGACCATCCTTGGTGAGAAGCACAACCAGTATCTTTTTGAAGTCGCCAGGGATGCGACCAAGCTGGAGATCCGGAAGGCGGTGGAACGCGCCTTTTCGAAGAAGGTTATCGCCGTGAACACATTGCGCTCGCCGGGAAAAATCCGGCGCGGCCGAGTGGGGAGAATCGGGAAAAGCTCGCCGCGCAAGAAGGCGATCGTGACGCTCGCCCCCGGCGAGAAGCTGGATCTGACGGCATAAAGAAAGGAACCCGCGATGGCCCTGAAAGAATTTCGTCCCCTGACGCCCTCATTGCGCTATACCCAGCTCGATTCGTTTTCGGAAGTCACCAGGAGCGAACCGGAGAGGTCGCTGACCGTTCCGCTCCGCAAGAAGGGCGGAAGGAATGGCTACGGACGGCTTACGGCACGCCATCGAGGCGGCGGCCATAAGCGGCGGTACCGGCTCATCGACTTCCGCCGGCAGAAGCACGGAGCGCAAGCGACCGTAGAGAGTATCGAGTATGATCCGAACCGGAGCAGTCGAATCGCCCTCCTTCGCTACAGCGACGGGGAGAAGAGCTACATCATCGCTCCTCAGGAGCTCAAGGTAGGGGACCCGGTCGCGAGCGGACCGGATGTTCCGGCTAAACCCGGCAACGCCCTCCCTTTGGAGAAGATTCCGGCGGCAACTGCGATTTATAACATTGAGCTCACACCTGGACGCGGAGGGCAGCTCGTGCGCGCTGCCGGATCGAGTGCGCGTCTTATGGGCGTGGATCAAGGCTATGCGGTGGTGCGGCTTCCCTCGGGGGAGGTTCGGCGAATCGTAGCAAGCTGCTACGCAACGGTCGGTCAGGTCAGCAACCCTGACCATTTCAATGTGTCCCTCGGGAAAGCGGGACGCACCCGCTGGCTCGGACGGCGTCCCCGCGTTCGGGGCGTTGCCATGAATCCCGTGGACCATCCGAACGGCGGAGGACAAGGGAAGAGCAAAGGGGGTGGCGGCAGGCAGCAGCTCAAGTCCCCTTGGGGGAAGTTGGCCAAGGGGAAGAAGACCCGGAGGCACAACAAGAGGTCTAATCGGTTTATCTTGGAGCGACGAGTCCGAAAACGGAAGAAGTAGGGAGAAGTAGGGAGGGAATTGCATGAGTCGTAGCTTAAAAAAAGGGCCATTCGTCGATGACCATCTTCTTCGGAAGGTAGGTGCAGCCCTCAAGTCCGCCTCGAAGAAGCCGATCAAGACCTGGTCCAGGCGGTCGATGATCCTCCCGGATTTTGTCGGTGTCACTTTCCTGGTCCACAACGGAAAGACCTTTCAAGCCGTCTACGTAACCGAAAATATGGTCGGCCATCGACTCGGAGAGTTTTCCCCCACGCGGGTCTTCAAGAAGCACGGAACGCATACGGAGAAGGCGACGGCCAAGTAGGAAGGGCTCAAAAACGGCTTTAGAAAGCAGCGAGGATAGTTCTATGCAGGTTAAGGCGATCAACCGTTTCGTTCGCATGTCCGCTTTTAAGCTCCGCGACGTCGCTCGACACATCCAAGGGATGCCTGCCGAGGAGGCTCTGGCGGCGCTGGCTCATTATCCAAAGGAAGGGGCACGCCACATCCGTCGGACTCTGGCGTCCGCCTTGGCGAACGCGGAGAACAACCACAGCCTGCACCGGGGTGATCTCCTTGTGAAGGAGGCGTTGATTGGAGAGGCTGCGACGATCAAACGTTTCCAACCAAAGGCCAGGGGGAGCGCCGGGCCGATCCGCAAGCGGACTAGCCACATCCGGATCGTATTGGAAGAGAAGGAAGAGAAATAGGGCAACGCTATGGGTCAAAAAGTCAATCCCCTCTGCTTTCGGCTTCCGGTCAATCGCCAGTGGCGGTCGATCTGGTACGCCGACAAACGGTCTTTCCCGGAGTATATCGCCGAAGATTTTCAGATCCGTCGGCTCATCAAAACGAGGCTGGCGACCGCCGCGATTGCCAAGGTCGTGATCGAACGGGCCGGGAACCGGGTGCGGATCAACATACACACGGGGCGTCCGGGCCTGGTCATCGGGCGAAAGGCGGCGGAACTCGACAAGCTGCGCGAGGAAATTCAGCGCCTTGTCCCCAAGACGCGCGAAGTACTCGTCGACGTTAAGGAGGTGAAACGTCCCGAGCTGGACGCTCAGCTGGTCGCCGAAAATATCGCGCTGCAGATCGAGCGGCGTATCTCCCATCGGCGGGCCATGAAGAAAGCCGTCCAAACGGCCAAGGAAGGCGGTGCCTTGGGCATCCGCGTCCGTTGCGCCGGAAGATTGGGCGGATCGGAGATTGCCCGTGTCGAAGGATATCGGGAGGGGAAGGTCCCTCTCCACACTCTGCGGTCGGACATCGACTACGGGTTTGCCGAAGCGCGAACGGTCGCTGGAAAGATCGGGGTAAAGGTATGGCTCTCTCGAAAAGAGGAGATGGCGGGGGTGGGGTTCTAGGAGCGGCGGCAAATCATGGCTCTCTTACCAAAACGCGTAAAATATCGAAAATGCCAGCGGGGCAGCCGCGCCGGCAACGCGAGCCGGGGAATCTCGCTCGCATTTGGTGTCTACGGCTTACAAACCTTGGAGCGCGCCTGGATCACTAACACGCAGATCGAGGCGGCGCGGGTAGCGATCACTCGTCACGCGAAGCGGAAGGGTAAGCTCTGGATTCGAATCTTTCCCGACAAGCCGGTTACGAAGCGTCCCCCGGAAACCCGAATGGGCAAAGGGAAGGGGCCGCCCGAGTTTTGGGTTGCCGTCGTCCGTCCGGGGAATATCCTCTTTGAGCTCGACGGCTTGACGGAGGAGACCGCGCGGGAGTCGTTCCGGCTCGCCGCGGCGAAACTCCCGGTTGGCACCCGTTTCATCAGCCGAGATAGGAGCTTGCGAGCATGAAGACAGCGCTTCTCCGTTCCCTTTCGAAGGAAGAGCTGTTGGCCAAGGGCGCCGATGCCCGGGAGGAGATTTTCCGTCTACGCCTACAGCAGTCGACTGGCTCCTTGGAAAAACCGAGCCGCTTGCCGGAGTTGCGGCGGCTGGTGGCCCGCGTCGAGACTCTTCTCCGGGAAGCGGAACTTGGGATCGAGGTTGCAGGGAGACGGAGCGAGAAAAAGAAGGAGAAAGCGTGAAGACGCAAAGTCGAAAAAAGGCGGCGCCAAAGAAGAGCAAACCGGCGGAACGAGCTCCCGCCGCAGCTCCTGCGCGGCAAATCGAGCCGATCCCTCCGGCGGCGACCCCTCAGAAGGGCAGAATCCGCACGGGACAGGTCCTCTCTGCGAAAATGGGGAAGACGGTCGTCGTCAGCGTTGAGCAGAGGGCGGCCCATCCGCTCTATCGGAAAATTGTCCGCAGCCATAAGAAGCTCTATGCGCACGATGAAGGAGGCGTCGCCAAGCCGGGAGACTGGGTGAGAATTCAAGAGGCCCGGCCGCTCAGTCGTCTCAAGTGCTGGCGTCTGGTGGAGATCGTGCGGCCGGCTCGAGAGGAGGGGGCGGCATGATTCAGATCCGTTCTTGGGTAGAGGTAGCGGATAATACCGGAGCGCGCCGGGCAACGATGATCGGGGTGATCGGGCGCAAAAGCGCTACGGCGCGCGTGGGAGACCTGATCACGGCCACCGTGAAGGAAGCAGCCCCGGACGGCGCGGTAAAGAAGAGCGAGGTCGTTCGCGCCGTTGTGGTGCGCACCAAACAGCCGGTTCGCCGCCCCGACGGCTCCTATCTCCGATTCGATACGAATGCCGTGGTCATCGTCGACAAGGATCTCAACCCGCGGGGAACGCGCGTGTTTGGACCCGTGGCCCGCGAGCTACGGGATAGGAACTTCATCAAGATCGTATCGCTTGCTCCTGAGGTCGTATGAAGCCATTTGGTGGTAGAAGAAACGCCGCCCCGCAGCTGGCATTCCATATTAAGCGGGGCGATGAGGTCGCAATCGTAAGCGGAACCCAAAAGGGGAAGACCGGCAAGGTGCTCCGAGTCCTCCGCAAGGGCAACCGTGTGCTGATCGAGGGAATCAATCTGGTGAAGAGGGCGACCCGACCGAACCAAGAGAACCCCCAGGGAGGCTTTATGGAGCGTGAGGCGCCGATCGCCATTTCCAACGTCATGCTTCTCTCGAAATACCAGGAGAGCAGTCGGCGGAGTGGGGCGGCTGCTTCGACAAAGGAGGGTTCACGCTCATGAGCGAGCTGCCGGTTTTTGCAAAAGCATATCGGGAGAACATCCTGCCGCAGATGCGGGAGGCGAGGGGTTACGCCAACGTGAACCAGGTTCCCCGGATCGAAAAAATCGTCATCAATTGCTGTGTGGGCTCCTCTCCCGAGATCAAGACCGCGCTCGAAGATGCGATCAACGACCTCGCGACCATTACCGGCCAGCGTCCGGTGAAGACAAGGGCGAAGAAGAGCATCTCCAACTTCAAGTTGCGTGAGGGCCAAGAGATCGGTTGCAAGGTGACGCTCCGAGGCAGGAGGATGTACGAGTTTATTGAGCGGCTGATCTGGGCGGCGCTTCCCCGTGTTCGCGACTTCCGCGGTCTTTCGCCGCGGGGCTTCGACGGAAGAGGCAACTACACCTTCGGGATTCGGGACCAGAGCGTCTTTCCGGAAATCGAGATCGAAAATATCAAGCGCACGTTTGGATTTGATGTCACATTCGTGACGACCGCTCGCTCCACGGAGGAGGCGCGGGATCTGCTGAGCCGAATTGGACTTCCCTTCGTTGGAGCGCGGAGAGAGGCGGCTTCGGCGACGGTTTGACGGAACGAGAGGGCAGAGGGGAATGATATGGCGACAAAAGCGTGGATAGCAAAACAGAAGCGGACACCCAAATTCCGCACCCGGCGGTATAACCGCTGCCGACTTTCCGGCCGCAGGCGAGCCTATCTGCGCAAGTTCGGAGTCAGTCGAATCATGTTTAGGGAGCTCGCTTCCTGGGGGGAGATCCCCGGCGTGACCAAGGCCAGTTGGTAGGGAGTTTCATCGAAGTGCAAACAGACCCGTTAGCCGATTTTTGCTCCGCGTTACAAAACGCTCAGAGGGCGAACAAGCCAGAAGTCGTGCTGCCGCATTCTAAAATCAAAGAGGCAATCGCACGCGTGCTGGTGGAAGAGGGATACTTGGAAAAGTTCGAAGTCGTCACGGTCCGGAAAGGGGTTCGGCGACTGCGTCTCACTCTTCGCGAAGTCACCCCATTCCACAGGGCGCGCCGCATTAGCCGCCCGGGCTGTCGCCGATATGTCGGAGCGAAAGAGGTGCCGCGCATCTTGGGCGGCCTCGGGCTCTGCATTCTTTCGACTCCGAACGGGATTCTGGCGGGCCACCGTGCCAAGAGGGCCAACGTGGGGGGAGAGCTGCTGCTTTCGGTTGAATAGCAGCTCTGCCCGAAAGGAAGAAAGGAGACGATCCGAACATGTCGCGAATCGGAAAAACACCGATCCCGGTACCCACCGGCGTCAAGGTTGCCATCACGGACAGCTTGGTAGCGGTCGAAGGGCCGAAAGGAAAAGCATCGCATCGACTCCCCGACTGCTTGGCCGCGACCGTGACCGAGAGTGCACTGACCGTCCAGAACCGGAGTCAAGAACGGAAAAGTCGAGCCCTGCATGGATTGCACCGAACCCTGCTCTTCAATGCGGTAACGGGCGTTGACGCCGGCTTTCGCAAGCAGCTCGAGATTCACGGAGTGGGTTTCCGTGCCGCGGTCCAAGGAAAGGATCTTACATTGAGCCTGGGCTTCTCGCACCCGGTCGTCTATTCGATCCCCGAAGGGATTCGCATTACCGTGACCGACAACACCAAATTGTTGATCGAAGGCATTGACAAGTGCCTGGTTGGCCAGGTTGCTGCCGAGATTCGCCGCTTCTATCCGCCTGAGCCCTACAAAGGAAAAGGGGTGCGTTATGTGGGCGAGACGATCCGGAGAAAGGCGGGCAAGACCGCGCAAGGAAAGTAGGCGGGGAAGCAGGTCGGACGCGAGCTTTAGGATACCACGGAGAAGAACCTATGCGTTTGGGAAGAAGAGAGATGAGGGATCGGCGCCACCTGCGCACGCGGCGCAAAGTCGCCGGCTCGGCGGCAAGGCCGAGGCTCTCGGTCCACTTCAGCGGGCAGCATATTTACGCTCAGGTGATCGACGACCGGGAGGGTAAGACCTTGACGTTCGTTTCGACGCGGCAGAAGGCGCTTGCCGGCTTCCGAGCCAACATCGCGGGGGCGTCGAAGGTTGGCGCTTGCTTGGCCGAGGAGGCAAAGCAGAAGGGAATTCAAAAGGTCGTTTTCGATCGGGGAGGCTTCCTCTATCATGGGAAGGTTGAGGCCTTGGCCAACGCGGCCCGAGAAGCGGGGTTGGAATTTTAGGAACTTACCCGCATCACTGAGCGGATCGGACCAGAGAAAGCATGGAAACATCACAAGCGCAGACGAGCGACGAGAAGAAGCAAGAGAGCGCGCCGCAGGATCAACTGACCAAGACGGCGACCGAGGCGGCTACTGCCGCTCCCTCGGTCGATAATCCTCCGCCGACGGCTCCATCGGAGCGTTCCGTGCCGCGGGGAAGACGCAGGCCGCGACGCGGCGGCCCGGATGGCCAACGCCGGGAAGCCGTCGCCGGCGAATTGATGGATCGAGTCGTCTACGTCAATCGCTGCGCCAAGGTGGTCAAAGGGGGTCGACGTTACAGCTTCGGGGCTCTGGTCGTCGTCGGCGACCGGCAAGGGAAGGTGGGCGTCGGCTTTGGGAAAGCGAACGAGGTTGCCGATGCGGTCAAGAAGGCAACCGAGAGCGCGCGCAAGCACATGGATCCCGTGGTGCTCCGAGGGCAGACGATTCCTCACGAATCCATCGGGGAATTTGATGGGGGACGGGTGCTCCTCAAACCCGCTTCGCCCGGAACGGGCGTGATCGCCGGTCTGACCGTGCGAGCGGTTCTCGAGGCTGCGGGAGTCAGGGATGTCTTGACGAAATCCTTCGGCTCGAGCAATCCGTACAACGTCGCCAAGGCAACCCTCTTCGCCCTACAGCAACTTCGTTCGCCCGATGAGGTTCTCCACTTGCGAGGGAAGAGGGTGAACAAAAACGAGAACGAAAAGTTTCAGGAGCAGGCGGTGGTAGTCAAAGCGCAGGAGTCCGTATGAGGTTGCACGATTTACACCCAAGGCCGGGAGCCCGACACAGGAGAAAGCGGCTCGGTTGCGGAGAGAGCTCGGGTCATGGAAAGACGAGCGGAAAAGGCAACAAGGGGCAAAAGGCTCGTTCCGGGGGAAGCATCCGCATTGGATTCGAAGGCGGGCAGATGCCTCTCATTCGGCGAGTTCCCCGCAGAGGTTTCAACAACGCAAGCTTCGCCACCGTCTATGCCCCGGTCAATCTTAACGCCTTGGACAGGGTGCCGGGCGACCGCATCGACGAGCAGGCGCTGCGCGCTGCGGGGATCGTCAAGGGCCGCTGGGATGGAGTGAAGCTCTTGGGCGATGGCCAGCTCGCCCGGGCGGTCACTCTCGCGGTTCACGCCGTTAGCGCATCGGCACGAGCGAAGGTGGAAGCGGCTGGAGGGAAGATCGAAATCGTTTCCTGAACTTTCCTATTCGATTGGAACGGGCGGGGAGCTTCCCGGGCTGTACGATGCACGGACTAGCGGTCATGCCATTTCTGCCAGCCGTGCGAGAGAGCTTGTGAGAGATGGCCGCCCAGGAATTCCCCCAAAGATTTTTCCACCGCGGCCGAGCCTGCGAAAGAAAAGAACACGATGGTTTCCGCGTTTGTAAACTGCTTTAAGATCCCCGAACTGCGCCAAAGGATACTCTTTACCCTGGCGGTGATCGTCGTCGTCCGTCTGGGTTCGGCCGTTCCCTGTCCCGGCGTGAATCCGAACGTCCTCAGCGAGTATTTTCGCACGGTCATCGACCAGCAGTCGCAAGGATCCGTGGTCGGCATGCTCAATCTGTTCAGCGGAGGGGCGCTTGAGAACTGCGCGCTCTTCTCGCTGAGCGTCATGCCATACATCAGCGCGAGCATCATGATTCAGCTGCTCACGACCGTGATTCCGAGCCTCGGAAAGCTCGCCCGCGAGGAGGGCGGAAGAGAAAAGCTGACGCAGTATGCCCGGGTGCTCACAGGACTGCTCTGTCTTTTCCAGGGGTACTTGCTGGCGGTCGGCTTTGAGAATCCTGAAAGCATCCCGCTGCTCCACGGAATCACCTCGGTGATCGAACGCTTAGGAGTTCCCTTGGTCCCCGATCCGGGCTGGGCATTCCGGCTGGTGACCGTGCTCAGCTTGACCTCGGGAACGATGCTTCTCATGTGGCTCGGAGAGCAGATCACCGATAAGGGGATCGGCAACGGGGTCTCCCTGATCATCACGATCGGCATTCTCGCCCGTCTTCCGGCAGCCTTGTTACAGGGATGGTCGAAGCTGATCTCCCCTTCGAGCATTTCGGCTTCGAGCCCGTTGCTCGTCGCCCTCCTTCTGGTCTTTCTTTTCGGGGTCGTTGCGGCCACCGTCGCTATGACTCAAGGAGTGCGGAAGATTGTCGTCCACTACGCAAAACAGGTTCGGGGCAACAAGGTCTATGGAGGACAGAGCACCTTTTTACCGCTTAAGGTCAATTACGCGGGCGTGATGCCGCTTATCTTCGCTCAGGCGATCCTCCTCTTCCCTTCCACGATCATCGGCTTTCTCTTCCCGAATTCGCCCGCTGCCGCACGTTTCGCGACCTCGCTCTCCGCAGGCGGACTCTACTACGGCATTACCGTGATCCTGGTATTCTTCTTCTCCTATTTTTGGGTGGCGACGCAGTTCAACCCGGTCCAGATCGCCGACGACCTGAAAAAACATGGCGGCTTTGTTCCCGGAATACGTCCAGGGCAGCCCACGGCGGAGTTCCTCGACTTTTCGATGACGCGCTTGACGCTGGCGGGAGCCGCCTTTCTCTCGGCGCTGGCGGTCCTCCCGATGCTTGTGCAGAGCCTGCTGGGGATCCCGGCCATCACCGCCCAGTTTTTTGGCGGAACGAGCCTTCTAATCGTCGTCGGCGTCATGCTCGACACGATGCGGCAGACCGAGACCTATCTGCTCCAGCGCCGGTACGACGGCTTCCTGAAGCGGGGGAAGATTCGGGGGCGAACCACCTTTGGCCCTGCCGGCCGGACCGGGCCGGTGCAAGAGGGGACCCTCGTCTGGCTTTACGCCTTGATTGGGCTACTGGTGATCGCCGGAGTGACGATCTCGCTGGCCAAGCACTAGTAGGATCGTTGCGTTGGGCTCCCCTCCATCAGAGGGCAAGGGCAGCTCGCATCCGCGCCTTCCCCTCCCCACGCACCTCGGATCAAGCCGAGGACGCCGGTCGAAGGAACTCCTCGCCCTGCTTCCAATCGCAAGGGCAGAGCTCGCCCGACTGGAGGGCGTCGAGGACGCGCAGCACCTCCCCAGGGTTGCGACCGACCGAAAGATCGTTCACCGAGACGAAGCGGATGATCTGGTCGGGATCGACGAGGAATGTCGCCCTCAGAGCCACTCCTTCGGTTTTGTGGAGAATGCCAAGGGCGCTCGAGAGTTCGCGCTTGATGTCGGCGAGCATGGGGAAAGGGAGTCCCTTCAGGGCCGGGTGGTGGAGCCGCCAATTGAAATGCACGAACTCGCTGTCCGTCGAGACTCCGTAGAGCACCGCATGGCGATCGGCGAACTCCTTCATCCGCTCGCCGAATCCGACAAGCTCCGTGGGGCAGACGAAGGTGAAGTCCTTCGGCCAGAAAAATACGACCTTCCATTTGCCGCCATGGGATTCGTCGGAAATGTCGACGAAGGCCGTATCAGCCTTGAGGCCCTCCGGCCCACCTTTGACGGCTTTGAGGCGAAACTTCGGGAACTGGTCACCAATGGTCAGCATTGTCGTCTCCTTTTCTAGGTTTTTGAGGTATTAGAAATGACAAGAAGCCAAGGCGGCTGTCGAATCAAGACTCAATCGGCAGGGCTCCCTCAGCGCATCGCTTCCCTGGTTGCCGCCGCCTCCTCGTCCGAGAAGTCGATCTCTTCGTCTCGTCGTACAATCACCGCTCCGGTGCGGCAAAGAAGCTTGGCGTTGCTCGCAGCCACCTCTACGATCCGGGCGGCGAGGCCATGGGGATCCGCGATTCCCGCCTGCCAAAGGTCGATGGGCCGATCCCCCTTCAGCTCGCGAGCGATCCATGGATTTTTCCGATCGAGGGCGAGCGCCGCTTCCTGCGGGGCCCGAACTCCTCGATTGCGGAAGATCGCGACGCGGGGAGCCAGCAATCCCGCAGCCATGGCTTGCAAGCCGGAGCAGAACCCCAAGTCTGACGAGCGGTCCGCAAGCTCTTGTAGATGAAGAGCCGCAGCGGTGAATGCGGCGCCGGCGCCAGGAACCGCCCCGCCGCGCAAGAGAGACTGAGAGACTCCGACGGCCTTTTTCGCGAAGGTGAGCCGGTATTTGCGCGCGACGTCATCGACTCCGCCAACGCGGAGTTCGGCACGGAGTCCCTGAAGCAGGCCGATCCGGTCTTCCGCGGATTCGCGCAGGCCCATATGGGTCATGAAGGACTTCGAACGGCTCGACTCGAACGCCAGTTGCGCCCGGATCTGCTCGGCGCGCCGTTTCTTCGTCTCCTCGCTGCCCCGTCCGCCGACGATCTCGGTTGTGTCTTCGGTCATCTTCAGCCGCTCGCACTCGCCGAAATCGCTGAATTGGATCGAGCGGAGAGCGTCGCCGCGTGCTTCCAGGAAGGCACGCCCTCCGGTGACCGCGGCAAGATCGCCGACAAAGTCGCTCCTCGTATCGCCGAAGGCGGGCGCCAATCCAGCGGTGCAGCGGACGCGGCCTCGTAGATGATTGATGATGAGGGCGGTGCGGACGTTCTCTGCGAAGCCTGCGGCGATGATCGCGATCGCCCGTTTCCGCTCGGCGGCAAGGTTGAGCGCGGGAACGAGCGCTTCGAAATCATCGAGGACCAGATCGGTCAAGAGAAGCAAGGGATTCTCGAGATCGACCAGCAGCGCCTCCCTGTCCGTCAGGAAAGCGCTGGAGAGGAAGCCTCGGTCATAACGGGCCGCAGCGATGATTTCGACCTCGTCTTCGAAGCGGTTTCCGATTTCGGCGCTCACATTGCCGTCGACACCCACCTTGTCAAAGGCTTTGCAGACGAGCCCGACGAGGTTGCTTTCCCCAGCGACGGCGGAAGGGAGCAGCCTGGGGAGGTCGCTTTCCTCCACTGGACGCATCCAGGTTTGCAGAAGCGCGCTGGTTTCCTCCGCGCCGTTCCGCAATCCTTCCAGGATCGGATCGATCGGGATCCCGCTGGCGGTCGCCCGAGCGATTTCGCGGAGCAAGCTCGCCAAGACAACGACCAGGGTGCAGACGCCGTCGGAGAACTCCTCGTCGAGGTCTCTGGCGGCGCGGACGAGAATGCGGAGTCCCACATTCTTCTCCCGCTCCCGATATTCGAGACTGCGAGCGAGGGTGATGCCGTCCTTGACCACGTTGGGTACAAGCTTGCCGACATGTTCGATGAGGGTCGACCGACCGCAGGGCCCGAGCGACCTCTCGGCGGTCTTCGCAAAGTCTTCCATGCCGGTCCGAATGGCTTCGAAGGCTTTGAAACCCGATAGGAGATGTGTTTTCATGGAGGGCTCTTTCTTTTTTCGTGGAGGTGCGCCGGCGAGGAGCATGCTCATCCGGTTGCCTGGTAAGGCTCCGTGTGGATCCGCTTCGGAGGGACGCGGCGTTTTTGACAGAGACCTTCGACACTTTCCACCATAGGAGCGGGACCGCAGATATAGAGATCGGGCTCATCGCCTGTCTCTTCGAGAACGGCTTCGAGCGTCTTCACGACATTGCCCTGTCGGCCCTTCCAGCCGGGATGAGCCGATTCGAGCGCCAGATCCACACGGAGCGACGGAAGCTCCCCCGCAATCTCCTCGATCTCATCCTCATAGAAGAAGTGTGCCCTGTCTCTCATGCCGAAAATGAGCCGTGCAGGCGTGGGATCTTTTTTGAGCGCGAGGCTCCGCAACATGGAGACCAGGGGAGCGAGGCCGGTGCTCCCGGCGACAAAGTAGCGGGGGCGCCCATCCGAGGGATGGAGACCGAAGGTTCCGAATGGTCCGCGCATGTCCAAGCGATCGCCGGTCTTGGCAGAGGAGCGGAGGTAGCGGGAGAAGGAGCCATTCTCGAGCAGCCGAATCATCAGCTCGATGACGGTGCCGCTGGATCGGCCGCTCTTCGGCCAGCCGGGGCAGCTCGCCATGGAGTAGCTCCGCCAATTGCCGGAATCGGGCACGCGGAGGTTGACATATTGGCCCGGCTGGAACGGGAAGCATTGGGACCCGTTTTCTTCCGGAAGAAGACGGAGGCCGAGAGAGACGACATGCTCGGTCCAGCGCCGGAGAGAGGCGACCTCGACGAGGAGACCTTGTTCCTGGTCCGGCCGAGTGGAGCCGAAGGTCACGCGGTCCATCCCGTAGGGCAGTTCGACCCTTAAGTCGCTCCTGGGGTAGGTCTGGCAGAGGAGCGTATATCCCTCATCCTGATCTTCGGGCGGGAGCGAATAGACATTGACTCCCCTGCCGAGTTCGAATTCGCCTTCGGTGCAGAGGGCGCGGCAAGTCGTGCATGTCCCCTTTCGGCATTCGGACATGAGGATGACGCGGTTACGCAATCCCGCGGTGATCACATCCTCTTCCTCGGCGCAATCGAAGCGAATCTGCTCGCCGTCTTCGGTATGTAGTTGAATTGTGTGATGTTTCATGCTGGTCAGCCGGTGAAATTTTCGATGGATAGCCGAGGCTGTTTTCTTGAATCCCAGGGAGACGGGCCGAGCATGCGGCTGGAGGGGGAGGGGGGCAGCCGCCGCCCGGCCCGTCCGAGTGGTTAGTCGGCGAATGGAGAACCGTTGGCCCATCGCAAGGTCAGGCGGAAGGCCGTCGCGGTGACTCGGATGGCCCGCTTGGCGGAGGCTTCGCTGATGGCTGCGCCCGTGTAGAGCCGCTCGTCCCCTCGCAGGATCTCCCACTCCCAAGCGAATCCGTGGTCGGTCAGACGAGCGATGCAATCTTCGCTTTCCGATTCCCCTCCATGAGGGAAGAGTGGATCTTGATCCATGGTAACCCCTTTCGCTTAGCCGGCAGACGAGCGGCCCTTCCAATGCCCCTGGTCCAAGAAGCGTGACTTTGTCTCAGCCCATGCTGTTGCCGTGACCTGCCACTAAGACCTTGCAGCCGCGCTTCTTTCGCCATTCCAGAATGTCCGGAGGGGTGGGAGCATCCAGCGTTTTGGCTCGAACCTCGAGCAGGCGCTTGCTCAGGTGAGACTCGAGGGGCAGCCAGAAGTCGACCGGCAGGATCGGCGGCTTAAGTGCGCGCCGATATTGCACCGCGAGCGCCTCGAGCCGAGGCTGATCGGCAGCGGCCGCGTCGATCTCGGCCATCTTTTCCGCCTTCACCTTGGCGGCGTCCCTCCCGTCGGCGCACCGGACAAGATAGTCGAGCCCTTGGAACTGCTGCGACCGCAGCTCGTTCACGCGCCGTTCAAGTTCCGCTTCGATCCAGAGCGCATCGGTTTCGAGCGAGTAACATTGGCGTTCGGGTCCTACGTATTTGGTGCGAAAATCGACGAGCATCTGGATAGCCTGTTCGAGATTCTTCACCGCTTTGGCCTTGGCAGACCACTCTTGGCGGGTCGGGTTGTCGTAGAGGCTGCGGTCTCCAGGCCGCAGGCAGTTGTTGATAAATGGCATCTCCGTTCTCCTTTTCCTTTCGAGTTACTTGAGTTTCACGTCGAGACCGACCAGCTCGGTCGTGATCGTAAAGGTGTTCCCGTTGATGAAGGCCCGTCCGACCGTAGACGAGACGTTCACGAGGAAGTCGTAGACGTTGTACGGTTTGCCGAGGAGCTCCTGAGCCAGATCGCAGTCGATCTCGAGTTTCTCGGGGGCTTTGATCCACCAGAAGGCGCCATGGTCCTCCGCGACGAGTTCCGGGTGGAGCTTCTTCTGCTGTCCGAGGACGATCTCCTCGACGATGATGTCCATCTCTTCGCTTCGCATCAACACGAGCACGACGTCGAAAGACTCCTTGACGGGATTCTTTTCGTCCAGGAAGCCCTCGATGAAGGCGTTTCCATCCTTGGAATTGAGCCCCGCGTGGTAACTCAGGTCCCGATTTGCGCTGCCAACTTCAGTCATTGTTATTTTCCTTTGAATCAAGGTTTTCTCTCAATCTCGCCCCTTACCGGCTCCGAACAGGGGCTGGCTAGAGACTCTTCCAGTAGATTTCGGGGAGGCCCTTCATGACTTCCTCGACCGCTCCGTCGACGGAACAGGAGTAGCCCGAGATGCACGGAAAATCTTCCGCCCAGTCGCCGATTACGCGTCTGACTCTACGTTCGACCGATGCCCCGGTCCTGGCGGAGGAGTTCGGAAGGTGTTCGTAGATTCGGAGGAATCCCTGCAGCCCCGCCAAGGCTTTCGGAAGCCACTTGGCGGTCCAGGCGTTGAGGACGGCACGGTTGTGGTGCCCGAACTCGATGTCGTTCGCCAAGCAACGGTCAAAGAGCTCGCGGACCCCTGCTTTCGCATACTCGTGGTATCCGATCGCCTGGTTGATGACCCAGGGAGTAATCGAATCTCCATAGAGAGGCGCTTCTCCCTGCCAGAACTCACGACGGAGGAATTGGCCGACGATGGGATCGATCACGCCGTGGGCGGCCCAAAGGATCTCTACCCAATCGTAGGTGTCTCCCCAAACCTGTTCGACCGCCTCCCGGATCGGTGCATAGATCGCACTCTTGGTCCAGACCGACTTGGGCCGATCCAGCTCGGCCGAAAAGCCCTCGATCTGCTTCGCCAGAAAGACCCGCTCGTACTGAGGCATTTGAGCCGAGTCGTCCTTATGGAAGGCGGCAAAGCAGAGCCAGTTTCTCGTCAGGTCGGAAAGGGCGTCTTTGGCGGCGGAAGAGTGCGCATTGAAGAGCCCATACTCATAGAAAGTTACCACCCCCAGATCGACCTCCAGGAAGGGGAGCCATTCGCGATCGATGTCACGGACACGTCCTTCGGCGGAGGCGGTTTGAAAAAAACGAGTCGCCGTGCGCCCGTCCTCGCTCTTCTCTTTGATATAGGGGTAGTACCAAGCGCGGTTTGGATCGCGGAACTTGTACCAATCGCGGGTGATCATCTCCGTGGTCTCGTTCGCGAATGCGCCACGGCCGCCCGCATGCTTCTGCATGTAGTCGCCGGTCTCCAAGCCTCCGCCCGCCCAGTCGCTGCCGTGCTGCGCGTAAGCCGTCAACTGCTCGTATTCCACGAGGCGCCGACCTTGGGGGACGATGAAATACCCCATGGTCTTCTGTGTGTCGCGCGGCTTTGCGGGAATCGCTTCCTGAATAAAGCGAACGCGGTCCGGATCAAAGCTGCCTCGAATCGTTTCTCCCTGCTTCATTTTTGGTCGTTTTCCTTTTTGTAGGGGCTAGGTTCCGGAGGTTTCCGGAACCTAGCCCGTCGGCTAATCACCCGGGACTGCGGCGTTTTGCCCAGTCTAGGGTTGCAATCAGTTCAGTCGCAGCGGGTTGATGATCTTGGCGCCAATCCGCTCGATATCTTCGATCGTCCACATGTTATCGGATCGGGTATGGGGCTGGGCCACGAGCGTCTTTCCGTCGCTACGCAAGCCGCCGCCGGCCCGAATGATCTGGGAGGCCTCCCAGCCGTCGAACTCGGTGAGGAAGTCACACGCTTCGTAACGATCCGGCTCCAGCAGGTACTGCTGTTCGCCCCATTTGTCCGCGAAGGCGAAGCGCCGGCCGTTCCGTTCGAGAATGCGGAGATCCACCGAGCTTTTCGCCAGTTTCGGGCAGAAGGGAACGCCCGAGGTGTGGTCGATGTAGGGGATATACCCTTTATCGATGAGCCACTGGAAGGGCAGGAAGCCGCTCTTCGGGTCCTCGAAGCCCAGCTTGCGCCATTCGTCGTAGATCTTGCCGTAGTGGTTGTACCAGCCGGGATAGTTTTCCTCAAACCACCCCATCTCCTGCTCGCTCGGCAGCTCGTGGCTGTAGTGGGCGAACGGCCAGAGCGCGTAGGCGAGAAGCGCCAGGTCGTGATGGGCCCAGACGGCGTCGAGTTTGGCTTCCTTCATAGACTTCGGCACTTCGACCCCGTACTTGGCCAGCCTCCCGATCCAGATGCCGGCCCAGTCCTCGTAGACCCACCGATTCCAGGTCTTTGCCCAGGGCTCGACCTTGAACGGACTGAAGTACTCGAAGAGATAGCCCAGCACGGGGGTGAAGTACTTTGTCTGCGTCCAGAAGGCGTTGTTGAGGTCCGCGTTGATGTGCTCCTTGGCCTTCGGATCGTTGATGACGGAGACAACCGTCTGATAGCCGTTGGCCATGTGGCGCATCTCGTCGGTCTGAATCGAGGTGAATACGGTCGGAGTGATCTCGTCCCCGTTCGCGGCCGCCCATTCCGTTACGGCAACGATCAGAGGGTTGGTGAAGCAGGCTTCCCCCACGAGCTGCAGGTTGAGCGAGCATTCGACCGGATCTCCCGCATTGAAGCCGTCTCCGAAGACCCGCTTCATGCCGCGAAACGCCGGTCCAATCGCCCGCACTTGACGCGCGTTGTTATGGCCCGACGGATCATAGCTGTGCTTGGAGAAGTAGTAGTTGACGTATGCCGTCTGATGGGTATGTCGAATTTCGTCCAAGACCTGCGCGAGGTAGCCATTCTTCTGCTCCGGGGATTGCGCCGAATCCCACAGGAGCGCCGAACCCGCGATCGCATTGTACTCTCCTACCTCGAGGTAGTTCGAGATGACCTTCATCGCCTCGTTCCACCGGGGGTGCACCCGGCGCGCGCCGCCCATCCGGTCGAGGCCGTCAAGAAGCGTGCCGAATTGCCGCTCTTCCTTGATCGCCTCCATCCTGGCGTACTCCTTCGCCGTGAGCTTGTACTGCTCCTTGGTCATGTTCGCGAACTCGTACTTCGTGCCATACTTGGTCCGGTTCGAAGCGAAGTTCCAGGAGAAGTCCATCAGGTATTTGTGAACCTCCTGGGCTTCGACGCTGACGGGAGCACGAACCGCCTTCTTGGTCTGCTCCATCGCTTTGAATCCACTTATCGCTGCTTTGTGTGTTGCTGGCATTGATTGGTCCTTTCTCTGTTATGGTTTCAGAATGAGGAACGCTTTATGCGTAATGAAGATTTCTAATCTTATGAGTGGCTGTCAACAGAGCATTGTAAAATCTGCCACGGATATTAGCACTCGGTGCATTCGTTGCTTGCGTTGTTGCAATCTCATGTTTCCGTCCGGAGTTGTTGGCTTGTATTGGATTCACGCCGTGCTTCTTGCCTTTGTGTAGCGTGCACAGACATGGTGATGCGCAGTCTCGGCATCGCTTTGGATGTTTTGTAGTTATCATGGCGAGTCCTCGTTGGTTGTCGGTGGTCAATGTTAAGGTATTGGCATATGCGCTAATGGCGGCAATCATCGTGTGAGTTGCGATAAGCGTCAAGCGCGTCGAGGCAGTGTTGTTCGATTCTAACACATAGGTGAGTAGGAAGAGCAGGGATGAGCAGATGTATCTATACCGAGAAATACACTGTCCCTGGTCTTTCCTGACCTTCCGTCGCCGTTTGAAGGGTCTACGCCTCGCGGCCACTTCTCACAACCGTCGTGCCGCCCAGGAGAAAGAACTGCGTGGAAGCGGGACGGGCGTCGGTTTTTCATCGGGCTGTAGGGGACACGCGGCAAGGACGGAAAACCAAGCCGAACCAAGAGGCATGCCGGTCCCGCCGGGCACAGGAGAAAACTTGTGAGACCCGCCCGCTAGCGTTAGGCGTAGGGAGGTCCAGAATGAATCGGAGCGTCCTGTGTGCGCTGCTGGCAGCCGCGTTGTTCGGCGTCAGCACCCCATTCACGAAGCTGTTGACGGGTGAGGTTTCCCCGATCCTGCTCGCCGGCTTACTCTATTTGGGCAGCGGCGCAGGGCTCACGCTTGTCCGGCTGGTGAGGGATGGGGGCTGGAAACCGTCCGGCCTTCTACCCCTGGAATGGCCCTGGCTGATGGGCGCCATCCTCTTTGGCGGGGTGCTCGGTCCGATTGCACTGCTCTTCGGGTTGACGTCTACAGCCGCTTCGACCGCCTCCTTGTTGCTAAATCTGGAGGCGGTCCTGACCGCCGTCATGGCCTGGGTCGTGTTTAGGGAAAATACGGATCTTCGCATCGCGCTCGGGATGCTCGCGATCGTGGCCGGCGGCATCGTGTTGTCCTGGTCCGGGGGCGAAGGAGAGAGAAGCAACGGGATGGGACCGCTCGCCATCGTTGCTGCCTGCCTTTGCTGGGCGGTGGACAACAACCTGACGCGGCGTGTGTCGGCCTCGGATGCGCTCTTCATCGCGGGCACCAAGGGCGCCGTGGCGGGGGCGGTCAACGTCGCTCTTGCGTTCGTGCTCGGGGTAAGGCTACCGGGCTGTGCGGCCCTGCTTGGCACGATGGCGGTTGGGCTCCTCGGCTATGGCGTCAGCCTCGTGCTCTTCGTGCTTGCGTTGCGCGGCCTGGGCGCAGCCCGAACGGGCGCTTACTTTTCCACGGCGCCGTTCTTCGGCGCCGCAACCTCGCTAATTCTGCTCCGAGAGCCGACATCCGTCGCGTTCTGGTTCGCTGCGGCGTTAATGGGATGTGGGGTCTGGCTGCACATGATCGAGCGACATGAGCATGAACATGTTCATGAACCGATCGAGCACAGCCATCGACACGTTCACGACGAGCATCATCGACACGAACATGCGTTCGAATGGAGGGCCGATGAGCCGCACGAGCACCGGCATCGGCACGAACGAATCGTGCATAAGCATCCGCACCTTCCGGACATTCATCATCGGCATGGGCATTAGCCATCCCTGCTAGAGAGGAGTGGATGTTTCAAGAGACGGTAGATCGTAACCGGACAGAAGTTGCCCGGGATCTCGCTGCAGAACGTCCAAAACGACCCATCCCGGTCTCCGTCCGCGGGCGTTTCGCCCCGATGCCGGCTGACTCTCTCCGCGAAGACGCGTTTTCCCGGCAAGGAAATGCTTGCTTCAGAGGAGCTGCTCTTCGGCGTGATAGGAGCTGCGCACAAGCGGCCCCGATTCGACGAAGCGGAAGCCGAGACGGAGAGCAAGCTCCTTCCAGGCAGCGAACTCCTCGGGCGGCACCCAACGGTCGATCGGCAAATGGCAGGCCGAAGGCCGGAGGTATTGGCCTAGGGTAAGGATGTCGACGCCTAGGGAGGCGATCTCTCTAAGGGTGGAAGCGATCTCTTCTTCTCTCTCGCCGATGCCAAGCATCAAACCGGTCTTCGTAGGAAAACCCTCTTGCTTTGCCGTGCGAAGAACTTCCAATGAGCGCTCGTAACGCGCCTGCGGGCGCACGAGCCGCTGCAGCCGAGGTACGGTTTCCACATTGTGGTTGAGGATGTCGGGTTCGGCCGCAAGAACCAAGAGGAGATGCTCCCGCTTTCCCCGGAAATCGGGAATCAGGACTTCGATTCGGGTGGCAGGATTGCGCTCTCGGACGGCCCGAATTGTCGCGGCCCAAACGGAGGCGCCTCCGTCCGGAAGCTCATCGCGCGCTACCGAGGTGAGCACCGCGTGGCGCAGCCCCATGGCGGAGACCGCCTCCGCGGCCCTACGCGGTTCATCCCAGTCCACTTCGCCCGGACGGCCGGTCTGCACCGCGCAGAACCGGCAGCTGCGCGTGCAGGTTCCACCCAGGATCATGAGCGTAGCAGTGCCCTTCGACCAGCACTCGCCCAGATTGGGGCAGTGCGCGCTTTCGCAAACGGTGTGCAGCCGATTGTCGGCAACGAGCTTCCGCACCGCGCCATACCGAGGGCCCGACGGGATCTTCGCCCGGAGCCAAGGCGGCTTTCGATCGACCGGCCACGCCGAGGTTGCGGGAGAAGATTCCACCTCCCCTACATGAAGGACAATTCCCCTTGGCGCAAGTTCGCTTTCGCCCCATACGATAGACCATGCGGATCGTCGTCACTTGCGGACCCTCCTCGGAGCCGCTAGACCAGGTTCGTCGCCTGACCAATTCTTCCACGGGCTCTCTAGGTCTCTTTTTGGCAGCGGCCTTCGCGCAAGCAGGTCACGACGTACTCTGCTTGCGAGGCTCCGGAGCGACGGCTCGCTTGCTCGCGCCGGGATTCCCCATCCAGTCCTTCACCACGACCGAAGATCTCGCGCGGGAGCTGAGAGCCCTCGCGCAGACGGGATCGATCGACGCGATTTTTCATGCAGCCGCCCTCTCCGATTTTCGGGTAGCATCCGTTCAGGACCTGGAGGGCAGGCCGATTCGATCGGGGAAAATCAAAAGCGATGCGCCCTGCCTGCTTACGCTCGTTCCCTCTCCCAAGCTGCTCCTCGAGTTGAGAAAGCTCTTTGCGTATGCCTTCCTAGCCGGTTGGAAATTCGAGGTCGAAGGAGACCGAGAGGCCGCGATCTCCTGCGGCCGGAGGCAGATCCTCGCTGCCCGAACCGATCTCTGCGTGGTCAACGGCCCCGCCTATGGGACGGGCTTCGGTCTGCTGACCCGCGCCGGAACCTTTCTTCCGGCTCTTGATCGGCAAAGTCTGGCACGGCTCCTTCTCGAGCAGCTCGCTTGCTGGGACGAGGAGCGGATCAGGCAAGGGTGACTGGGGCGCTCTGCCGTCTCTCCCTGAGGATCGCCGCCAGGGTGCCGATCCCGACAAAGCCGAACCCAAAGAGGTGCAAGACGCAGCCGGGCAGGGCGAACCACCAGCCGTGGCGGATCGCCGTCACGAGCGCCCATAGAAAAGCTGCGGCGACCGAGGTCTCGAGAAGCGGCAACCCCCATCCGTGCCGTGCCCGATAGGAAAGCCCTCGCACGACGCTGTCCCCACGTTTTGGGGTGCGGACGAAGCTGCTGGGGACGTTGAGCGCCCCCTCGATCACCGAGCGGGTGTTGGCAAAGCTCATCCCCAGGGAAATTCCCAGAGAGACCGGCAGCAGAAACCAAGCGGTGGGGCTGAGCCTGCCGCGGTGGAGGCGCTGGATCGCCAAAAGGTAGAGGAGAAAGGAGGCCGAAAGGCCGATAAAAAGCCAAGAGACCACCGGCTGCAGCGAAGAGGGGCGCCAGGGAGCCAAAAGAAGAGCCAGATTGAGAAGAACCAAGGCGGATACCAGGGGGTGAATCGTATGGGCGAGAAGGTGAAAGCTGCCTTCTACTTTGTGATAGAAGGGGTAGTCCCCGAGAAGAAGCGCGGGAAGATGGAGCCGGGCGGTCTGAATGGCTCCTTTTGCCCAGCGATGCTGTTGGGTGCGAAATGCAGTGAGGGGAGCGGGAAGCTCGCTGGGAACGACGATCTCCGGGGCGTAAATGAAGCGCCAACCGCGGAACTGCGCTCGGTAGCTTAGATCAAGATCCTCCGTGAGCGTCTCGCCGTCCCATCCCCCCGCATCTTCGATGCAGGATTTGCGCCAAATGCCCGCGGTTCCATTGAAGTTGAAGAAGAGGTTGCCGTTCGCACGCACCGCCTGTTCCAGGAGAAAGTGGCCGTCGAGAAAGAGGGCTTCGCAGCGGGTGAGGAGATTTTCCTCTCGATTGAGAAAACCCCAGCGGGCCTGCACCATTCCTACGCTTGGATCGGAAAAATAGGGGAGGGCCTTTCGGAGGAAATCGGCAGGCGGGACAAAATCGGCATCCAGAATCGCGACAAACTCCCCTTGAGCCCGTTTCATGCCGTACTGGAGCGCTCCGGCCTTAAACCCGGCGCGCATCGGGCGGCGTAGATGCTCGATGGAGACACCCGACGCGCGAAGTGCCGCCGCGATTCTCCCTACTTCCTCGGTCGTGGCATCGGTCGAATCGTCGAGTACCTGGATCTCGAAGCGGTCCCGCGGATAGTCGAGGGCGGCAACCGAACGGAGGAGCCGCTCGACGACGAAGCGCTCGTTATAGATCGGCAGTTGGACAGTGACCCTGGGCCACTCCAAATCCCTCGAGGGAGGGCGGGGCGCGGATCGGAAACGGTGCAGACGGATCAGAAGAGAGAGGCGGTGCGCCGCATGGGGCACCATGGCAACGGCAAGCACCGACAAGATGACCCAAATCATAGGCTCCCAGCATCTCTTGCGGGGCATGACTCCCAGCTCCGCCGCCCCATGCCGGCGGAGGGCGCCCATCGCTCCGTTCCGGCTGATTTACACCCGGAGGCGAGAAGGCGCCGAATCATTTCTGAACATCCTGCGAGGATCAAGAGAAACCTTCCTCCCCTGCGGGCTGCTCCGATTGCAAAATGGAGTTGCCCTGCTCCCTGCCGCTGGCTCATAGACGACCCTGAGCAGAAGCACCAAACTTGGGAACCTCGTTTACCCGCATCCATGCAACTTGGCTTTGCCCTCATCGAGCTCGCCGGTCAGGCCGCCCTGCTCCTATGGGGGGTGCGAATGGTCCGTACGGGCTTGCAGCGCGCCTTCGGGACCCGCCTGCGCCTTCTGATGGGAAGCGCCCTGCGCAGTCGGTGGCGCTCCTTTCTGGCCGGCATCCTGATCACGGCTCTGCTCCAGAGCAGCACGGCCACCGCCCTCATGGCAACCGGCTTTGTGGTCAAGAAGGTCGTCGGTTTGGTTCCGGCATTGGCGGTAATGCTCGGCGCCAACGTGGGAACTACCCTGATCGTCCAGCTCCTCTCCTTCCCGGTCTCCGCCGCCGCTCCCGCCGCGGTTCTCGCGGGGCTGATCCTCTTCCGCTCGCGCAACACTACGGCTCATGACATGGGCCGAGTCTTCATCGGGCTGGGCCTGATCCTGCTCGCCCTCCATCAGATGGTGGAGCTCGCCGACTCCTATGCCCAGTCCGAAGTACTCAAAGGGTTTCTCGCCACCGTCACTCATCAGCCGCTTCTCGAAGCGCTCTGTGCCGCCGCCTTCGCTTGGGCCGCCCATTCGAGCGCGGCGGCGGTCCTTCTCGTGGCTTCCTTCGCGGCAAAAGGGGTGGTTTCGCTTCCCGCCGCCTTCGCCTTGACTCTCGGGGCCAACCTGGGGGCGGCGATCAATCCCGTCTTTGAAGGCGCTACAGGGAGGGATCCCGCCTTTCGGCGCTTGCCGATCGGAAACCTGCTCAACCGGCTGGTCGGCTTTTTGGGCGGCCTCGTCCTATTGCCGGAAGTCTCCGCCTGGATGGGGGCCTGGGAGCGAAGCCCGGCTCGGGCGGTCGCCGATTTTCATACCTTCCTCAACATCGCTCTTGCGCTTCTCTTCTTTCCTTGGCTCCCCCTCTACGGACGACTGCTGACTGTTTGGCTTCCGGAGCGCAGAGCAAAGGAAGATCTCGGTCAACCGATCTACTTGGATCCCGCCGCGGTCGGGACGCCCGCGATCGCCTTGGGAAACGCGGCCCGAGAGGCGCTCCGCCTCGCCGATCTCCTAAAGGACATGCTCGAAAAGTTTCGGGAGATTTTTCTTAAGGGGGATCGCCTCGCCCTATCTCCCATCAAGAAGATGGCCGCCGCCGTCGACAAGATCCATCAGGCGATTCGAAGCTACTTGAGCACCCTCGATCGCGACATTATGAATGAATCGGAGCGGGAGAAGCTCCAGGACATTCTCTTCTTTTCGGCCAGCCTGGAGCAGGCGGCGGGATTCGCCGACAAGGAACTCCTGGCCTTTGCCTCCCAGCGGATCGAGAAGAACCTCGTGCTTTCGGCCGAGGCGCAGGAAGAGCTCTCCTCGGTCATCGACCGCGTTCTCTCCAACCTGCGGACCGCCTCCTCGCTTTTCGTGACGCCCGATCTCCGGACCGCCCGAACCCTTGCCGAGGAAAAGCTGGCCTTCCGGGCCCTCGAAGGGGCGGCGTCCGCCTCCCATTTCGAGCGAATGCGTTCGAACCCGGCGGACCACGATCCGGCCGGGGCTCTTCACATCAAGATCGTGAGCCAGTTGAAGCGGATCAACGGGCTCGTGGTCACATCGGCCGCCTATCCCATTCTCGAACGGGAAGGGGAGCTCTTGCCGAGCCGGCTGCGTTCCGCCGACGAGCGAGGGTAGGCAAGGGGATAGGCGCGGCCGGGCAGAGGAGGGGGATGCCGCCTTTTTGGCTTGCCCCTCTGGAACATTCGCCTCCAAAAGGAGGTGGGTGGTCTGTCCTTTTCCTAAAAACATGGAAGATACCGTCAATGATGACCGAAAGTGCCGTTCTTCTCATTAGCTGCCCGGACCAGAAGGGGCTCGTTTCCGCCGTCGCCGGCTTTCTCTTCGAGCATGGCGGCAACATCCTCCATGCGGACCAGCATCAGGACGCCGAGCTCGGCCTCTTCCTGATGCGCGTCGAGTGGGAGCTAAAGGGGTTTTCTCTCGATCTCTCGGAAATCCCCGCTCGTTTGGCACCCATCGCCCGGCGCTTCGGAATGGAATGGCGCCTCGCCTCGTCTTCCCACCGGCCCAGGGTTGCGATCCTCGTCTCCCGCCAGACCCACTGCCTGGTCGATCTGCTCTACCGCTACCGAGCGGGCGAACTCGCCTGCGAGATTCCCCTGATCGTGAGCAACCATCCCGACGGCCGCTGGATCGCCGCAAGCTGCGAGATTCCTTATCACCAGGTGGAGGTTCCCCCCGGACGGAAGGAAGAGGCGGAAGCCCGGCAACTCGAGCTTTTGGAAGAGCAGCGCATTGATCTGGTGGTGCTCGCCCGCTACATGCAGATCCTCTCCCCGGCGATGGTGGCCCGCTTTCCCAACCGGATCATCAACATCCACCACTCCTTTCTTCCCGCCTTCTCGGGTGCCAAGCCCTACCACCAGGCCTATGAGCGGGGTGTGAAGCTCATTGGAGCCACAAGCCACTATGTCACCGAAATCCTCGACGACGGTCCGATCATCGAGCAGGACGTCGTCCGCATCTCCCACCGGGACGGGGTGCGGGAACTGGTGCAAAAGGGGCAGGATTTGGAAAAGGTCGTTCTCTCCCGCGCGGTCCGTTGGCACGTGGAAAACCGTATCCTGGTCTACGGCCGCAAGACGGTCGTCTTCGCCTAGGGCGGTACGGAACCCGAGCCATCCGCCTTGACCGAGGGGGACGCCGCGGGTTAGGGAAGGGCGGAGACGGCCCCAAAAACCCCTGCGCAAAAGGAGAGCCCCATGGATGTCAGCCCGCTGGCCGGCAAGTTGCCGCCCCTTTCGCTTCTCACCGATCTGGCAAAACTCGTATCCGCCTATTACGAAATTTCGCCCGAGGCCAAGGCGGAAGATCAGCGGGTCCAGTTCGGAACCTCGGGCCACCGGGGATCGAGTCTCCGCGGCTCCTTCAACCAAGCCCACATTCTGGCGATGAGCCAGGCGATCTGCGACTACCGCCGCCAAAAGTCCATTTCCGGGCCGCTCTTCCTGGGAAAGGATACCCATGCGCTCTCCGAGCCGGCCTTCGCGACCGCCTTGGAAGTCCTTGCGGCCAACGGCGTCGAGGTGCGCATCGACCCCGGCTTGGGCTATACGCCCACCCCCGTGATCTCCCATGCCATCCTGACGCATAACCGAGCGGGCGGGGGCGGGCGGGCCGATGGGATCGTGATCACGCCCTCCCACAACCCGCCGACCGACGGGGGATTCAAGTACAATCCGCCCCATGGCGGTCCCGCCGGCACCGAGGTAACCCGGGTGATCGAGGAGAGGGCCAATGCCATTTTGCTCGGCAACGGCTCGGAGGTTCGCCGAATGCCTTACGAGCAGGCTCTCCGCGCCGCCCAAGTCAAGCGACACGACTACCTCCGCAGCTACGTCGACGACCTCTCTTCGGTGATCGATTGTGAAGCGATTCGCTCCTCAGGTATCCGGATCGGCATCGACCCCTTAGGAGGGGCGGGCGTCCACTATTGGAAGCCGATCGCCGAGCGCTACGGATTGAACGCAACCATCTTGAACGAAGGGGTGGACGCCACCTTTCGTTTCCTGACCGTCGATTGGGACGGCCAGATTCGGATGGACTGCTCCTCGCCCTACGCGATGGCGGGCTTGATCGATCGGGCCCGGCAATTCGACGTCGCGTTTGGCTGCGACACCGACCACGATCGCCACGGGATCGTCGCCCCCAGCTGCGGATTGCTCAACCCCAACCACTTTCTCGCCGTGGCCGCCTCCTACCTCTTCGGGGGCTCGCGCCCGCAGTGGAAGGCGGATGCCGCCCTGGGAAAGACCGTGGTAAGCTCGGCCATTCTCGATCGAGTGGCGCAGGCCGCAAAGCGGCCCCTGTTCGAAGTGCCGGTCGGCTTCAAATGGTTCGTCGAAGGGCTTCTCTCCCAGTCACTCGGATTCGCCGGAGAAGAGAGCGCCGGAGCGACCCTGCTACGGAAGGATGGCACCCCTTGGACGACCGACAAGGATGGCATGGTCCTGGGTCTCTTGGCGGCGGAGATCACCGCGCGGACCGGTAAGGATCCCGGCACCCTCTATCAAGAGATCACCGCAAAGCTCGGCAATCCGTTCTACGAGCGGATCGATGCGCCGGCCAGCCAGGAGCAGAAGAAGAAGCTTCTTGCGCTCACCCCCGAGGAGATTGCGATGCCGATTCTCGGCGGAGACCCGGTAACGGCCATCCTGAATCGGGCGCCCTCGGGAGGGGAAATCGGCGGAATCAAGGTCATCGCCGCCAGCGGCTGGTTCGCCGCCCGCCCGTCGGGTACCGAAGAGGTCTATAAGCTCTATGCCGAGAGCTTTCGGAACGCCCTCCATCTGCGCCGGATTCAGGAAGAAGCCAAGGCCGTGCTGGCCAACCTTTTCGCCCACTAGCGGTTATGCCGGAAGCTGCGGCGCTTCGAGCGCTTCTGGATGGAGCACGAACTCGTCGAGGCTGAGGATCGCCCGCTCCACGGCCTCCGCGCCCGCCACCTCCTCGGGATCGAGGCTGTGCAGGAAGCGGCGAAATTGGAGAAGCTCCTTCAAGGCCTCCCCTTCGCTGCGGACCCGCTCCCGGATCCTCTGAATCTCCTGGCGGCCGTCAATCTTGCCTTCGAGCACCAGCGTCTTGGCCAGCCCAAGGTTTTCGGCGACCGAGAACTCGTCGAAGTAGATTCGCCGCAGCACTTCGAGCAGCCGTTCCCCCGCGCCCGCCCGTTTTTGCAGCAGCCGGCGACTCCGCTCGATCTCGTCCATCGAGATCTCGACCAGCCGTTGACAAGCGATAAGCTCCTGGGGATGAAGGGAAGGGAAGGAGAGGGTGGAGAGAAGCTCAAGCTCTTCCTCGAGCGGCGTCTGGTTTAAAAGCCGTTTGATCGAGGGGAGCGGACGAACGCGCAGGGGCTCGAGCGCCTTCTTTCTCAGCGCTCGAAAGAGCTTTTCGGTATCGAAGCCCCGAGCCTCGAAGCGCGTCTCCCAGAAGCCGACGTAGCCGGCCTCCTGCAGATTGGGCCGTCCCGCCCGTCCGGCCATTTGCAAAAACTCGGTCTTTGCGATCGGGCCCGAGATGTAGCGCGCCAGCTGCGCGAAGAGGACCGTCTTCACCGGAAGGTTGATTCCCAAGGAAAGGGCATCGGTGGCCACGACGGCAAAGAGCAGGTTTTCCCGCGCGAGCCTCTCGATGAAGAGCTTCTCCTTGTAGAGGAGCGTCCCATGGTAGATCGCCACGCCCCTGGCCGCCAACCGGAGGAGATCAGGCCGATCGACCCGGTAGTGCTTCGCCAGATCTCGAATCCGTTCCCGCTGCGGAGCCCGCACCCGGCCCTGGGCGGCATGGGAAAGCTCGCCCGCTAATCCCATCACCCCTTTGTAGGAAAAGACGAAGACGAGCACGGGAGCCAGCTCTGCCCAGAGCTTTCGCTCCGAGGGCTGCCGGTCCAAATAGTGGATGGGAACCGGACGGCGGCTCTGCTCGACGAGCTCCAGGGGGCGCGCCGCCAGGCGCGATAGGTAGGAGAGGAACCGGGGGGCGTCCATCGTAGCCGAGAGGAAGAGGAGGCCGCTCTCCGGATGGGTCCCGGCGACTCCTTCAGCGTAGGCTCTCGCTCGGTCCGGATTGTGGACCATGTAATGGATCTCGTCCACGATGACTCGCTGCCCGGGTAGACCGCAGAAACGATTGGCGTAGACCTCCTGCGTCATGCAGAGAATCGGGGCTTGCGGGTTGCGCTTCACATCTCCCGTAAGAATCCCCACCTCTTCCCCGAAGAGGGCGCGCAACTCGAGATAGCGCTCGTTCGAGAGGGCCTTGATCGGAGCCGTGAAGATCACCCGTGGCCGCTCCTCTTCCCAGAGGCCCGCCCAGCGGTAGGCGACCATCGTCTTCCCGCTTCCGGTCGGCGCCGCGATCAGGGCGCTGCGGCCGCGTAGGCGCGCCAGCGCCTCCTCCTGCCACGGGTAGAGTTCGATCTCTTTCCCGTAGAGGTTCCTCATGGAACGAATGGGCGGTCAACCCGCCGGAAGGCCGTCGGGAAGGCCCGATGGGGAGGGAGCGCAGACATCGGAATCACATTCGACCCTTTTCTTTCCTTGCTCAAGGGAATAAATAATGACAAGGCGTATCGCTTGACTTCGTCCGATTTTTCTCGATCCGAAGCGAGGGGAGCGATTTCCCGGAAACTTTTTCGATGAAACGGGCTTTGGCCGAACTTCCGCTGCATAACGGAAAGGCTCCGGCCGCCCTCTTCGATCGGATGGTGCGGCTCGCCGGGGCCGTGGTGATGGCGATCGTCGACGAGCATGGCTCCGAAGAGATGCTCCGTCGTCTGGGCGACCCCTGGTGGTTTCAGGCCTTTGGCTGCCTGCTCGGCTTCGATTGGCACTCCTCCGGCTTGACGACGGTGACCTGCGGGGCCCTCAAGGAGGCCTATCGCGCTTACGGAACGGATCTAGGGATCGTGGCCGCTGGAGGGAAGGGGGCGACGAGCCGAAAGGCGCCCGTCGAGATCGCCCGCGCCGCCGACCACCTCGGGGTCTCGCAAGGAGAGCACCTGATCTATGCCTCCCGGATGAGCGCGAAGGTCGACTCGGCTGCCGTCCAGGATGGTTACTCCCTCTATCACCACAGCTTTTTCTTCAACGCCCAAGGCGCCTGGTGCGTGGTTCAGCAAGGGATGAACGAGGGCTCCGGAACGGCCCGCCGCTACCATTGGATCGGCGAATCGGTCTCGGAGTTCGTCTGCGAGCCTCATGCAGCGATCGGCGATCTTGCCCCCGCTGCGGAATGCGGTTCGGGCTCGTCTCCGGATCTTCTCAACATGGTGGCTCGGGAAGCGGGGGCGAACCGCGCGGCGAGCGCCGCCCTCATCCGGGAAGAGCCGGAGCGCTTCCTGGAGACAGTCCGGGCCAGCATAGAAGGGCCGACGCTTTTTGCCCCCGCGCACCACCCTCTTCTTCCATTCGATGTCGATCTCCCCCGGCTCGGCCGCCTTGTAGCCGCAGCCCATCGGGCCGCCCCGAAAGACTTCGAGGAGCTCCTCGGAACGCCTCAGGTCGGCCCCAAAGCGATCCGGAGCCTGGCGCTGACCGCCGAGCTCATCTACGGAGCGCCGGTTTCCCACCGAGATCCCGCCCGCTGCGGACGATGGGCCGACTATGCCTACGCGCACGGAGGCAAGGACGGACACCCGTTTCCGGTGGATCGGCGTCTCTACGATCAAGATATTGCCGTCGTGACCGATGCCGTGCGAAGAGCACGGATCGGGCATACGGAAAAGACAGAAGCGCTCCGGAGGCTCGCCCGGCTGGGCGGTTAACGAATCGGCGCATGGCCTCTCCGTCGGCGACTTCCTCCTATTCTCCGTAAAGCTGGAGAAGGCGCCGCACGCGGCGAGCGCCCACTGCGAAGGCGGAGGAGGGCAAGGTGAGTACACTCGGGTAGCGGCCGATTTCGAGAAGCGAAGCCTCTTTTTTGCCCGCGGGCGCCCGCACCTCGATTCGCCAGAGGTCGCGCCACCGTGTCGCAAGAAGCCACCAGCGACAGTGACCTCCTATCCAAACGATGACCGGCGCTTGACCGAGAAAGGCGGTAAGCATCTCGAAGTCGCGCGGGAGGAGCGCATGCAGCTGCAAGTTGATCTCCCCAGCTGTCCCCTCCCGTTCCCAGGCTCTCTGTTTTTCTTCCAGCTCCTGGAGGAGAGCGGAAGCGGCGACCGACTCGCTTGCCGGGGAGGAGTGGGGCAGCGCCAACGCAGGCAGGTTTGCAATCCTCGCGAACGCAAACGCGGGAAGCACA
Organism: Methylacidiphilaceae bacterium; assembly: GCA_050179015.1. Taxonomy (GTDB): domain Bacteria; phylum Verrucomicrobiota; class Verrucomicrobiia; order Methylacidiphilales; family Methylacidiphilaceae; genus Methylacidimicrobium. Next base: position 61,471 of record JBFXFN010000003.1, read on the forward strand.
CCGACATCGATCGTGTAAACGACATCGTCCGTTCCGCCGTTCTTCTCGGTGAACCAGACGCCGCTCAGCATGGTCGCCATCGACGTCTGCCCCGCATCCCCAGACACATCGACAACGGCCGTGCCTTCTCCGAGGATTCCCAGGAGCAGCTCCCGTTCATCCGAGTCGAGACCCGCGAGGGGGATCGAATGAGGTCGCTCCCACAACCGCTGGGAAGCCAGCGCTCGCTCGACGGCGAGCAGCACCTCCTCGATGCGAGGCGCATAGCCGAGGAATGAATCGCCTAAGGCCGAGACCGGAACCTTTCGCTTCGGGTTTTTGCCCTTTTCCAATGAGAAGAGCGATTGCCCTTTTTCCTTCCCTGCGACAGCTGGCCGTTTTCTGGAGAAGTGCATAGGAAAGCTTGGGTTGTGACGACCAACTATGTCTCATTTCGTCTGAGGGCCACGCTTCGCCGGCGCCTTTTCGGATTCACTGCTTAGAATGCGGATCCATTGCGGTCAGGCGATGCGGCGCACATGTTGAACAATTTTATTAAGACAATTTGGATATTTTTTCAACTTTTGATGTTCAGGATGCACGCTAGCAGTGAGCACAGGGATTCCACTACCAATCGTAATGTCGTTGCCTACCCATTGTCGATTGGGCGAAATCCTCGTTGTCCTTCTGATTCCCGAAAAGTACCCTTATCTTGTCCGCGGCAGAAGCGAGGGGCGCCGTTTCGGACGGCGCCGGCCAGACAGGGACAGGTGGCAGAGCGGTTGAATGCGGCGGTCTTGAAAACCGCTAGTCCGCAAGGGCTCGTGGGTTCGAATCCCACCCTGTCCGGCCGTTTTGACCGGATGCCTGCGCCGGGGGGATCGCAGCGGAGGGGAGCGGACCGCTTGCGTGCGAGCCGTTGCATTTTCCACGCGTTAGCAACGAGGAGTGGATGAACAAAACGACCTGGATCGCCCTCCTGCGAGGCATCAATGTCGGCGGCAAGAACAAACTGCCCATGGCCTCCCTGGTCCCGGAGCTTGGGAAAATCGGTCTCTCGCCCATGCAGAGCTAGCTGCAGAGCGGCAACTTGGTCTTTTGCGGTCCGGCTTCCCCCGCCCTCCTCCTCGCCGCGAGGATCGGCGACCGTATCCGCGCCCGCTATCGGCTCGATATCCCGGTTCTTGTCCTGAATAAGGATGAGTTCCTCGCGGCCGCCGCGGCCAACCCTTTTCCGGAGGCCGAAGGAGAAGCGGACGGAAGGGCGCTCCATCTCTTTTTTCTCGAAGCGGCGCCCGAAACGATCGACCTGCAGCGCTTGAACGCCCTGCAATCGGCCACGGAATCTTGGAGAGCGGTCGGCCGGATCTTTTACCTCCATGCGCCCGGTGGCTTCCACGTCTCGAAACTCGCCAGCGGGGTCGAACGAATCCTCGGAGTCCGGACGACGGCAAGGAACTGGCGATCCGTCTGCCGCATCGGAGGTTTGGCGCGCGCCTTCCGCTAAGACGTTCGCGCCCAGCGTTAAATCGGTTGCGAAGGCCGCCGGCGCCCGCTAGATTCGTCCGATGCGCCCGGCATTTCTCGCTTCCGCTCTCCACATCGCCCTTTGCGTTGCGGCTCTCGCCCAGCCGATCCTTCCCGATCCCAAGTTGACCCCGGGCGATACCTTCCCGGTCTCCCGGGCCGATGTCTGCGTCCCGGGGTATTCCAAGAAAGTTCGGGATGTCCCGATCGCTCTCAAGCGCGAGGCGTTGCGGCGCTACGGAGTCCCCTTGGCAGACCGCCGGGATTACGAAATCGACCATCTGATTCCTCTCTCCCTGGGAGGATCGAACTCGATCCGCAACTTGTGGCCCCAGTCGCGGAAGACCATGCCTTGGAATGCCGGGAAGAAGGATCTTCTCGAAGACCGGCTCCACAAGCTGGTCTGCTCCGAAAAGGTGGAGCTCGTGGAAGCTCAGAAGGCGATCTCGACCAACTGGATCGAAGCATACCGGAAGTATGTCGCCGAGGGAGGGCCTAAGCAGAAGAACGAACGGAGGACCGAGGAGCCGTCTGCGTCGGCCCAATCGGGTGGCTCTCGTGTCTGGGTGAACACCCGCTCCGGAGCCTATTGGAAGCCCGGTTCTTCCTTTTATGGGAAGACCAAACAGGGTCAGTATATGAGCGAGGAAGAAGCCCGCGCAAAAGGCTTCCATCCGGCCCACGGAACCGGGGAGTAACCCCAGAGAATCAGAAAGGCACCCATGGCTCTGAACCGAAAACTTAGCCCCATCGTGCGCGGGCGGCAGATCGCCAAGTGCGAAGCCGCTCCGGGTCAGCTCTCCCTTTCCTTTACGGACGGCTCCCGTCTCCTCGTCCGGCTCGCATCGGCGGCCCCGCCGTTGCCCGGCAGCGGCGAGGTCGAAAAGGTCCTCGAAACGGGCGCCCAATTCATTCTGGTCCTGGCCGGAGGCACGCAGATCGAGCTCGCGCTTGCCGATCCGGGCTCTTCGGTTTCTTTGCGCGACAAGAATGGCGCAGTCGAGTATCTCGGATAAGCTCCGGGCATCGGCTCACGAATGCTTTTGACAATTTCGCCGTTCGAAGGGAGCATTTTCTCCTGCTACGCGGGTGTAGTTCAGTGGTAGAACACGGGCTTCCCAAGCCTGTAGCGAGGGTTCGATTCCCTTCACCCGCTCCACCGCTTTTCTCCTTCCGGCTTTGCTAGCGGGCCGCCGTATCGTTTCCGGCCGATCTGCTTTTCTTTGGCGCCGGGGCGAGAGAAGGGACACGAGCCTGAGCGGCCGCGATCGAGCGTTGGCCGATCTGGATCCACCGGTGGGACTGGAGCAGACGGCGGATCCGGAAGGCCGTCGCCGTCTTGGCGTTGTCGTTACTTTCTGGCTTCGATGCTTCAAATGGTTGCGAGGCCGGTTGGTGGAAGGCTCGGCATGTCGCTCTTCTCGGCTTGGATCGTCGGAGGCGTGGCGCTCTGGTCGCTCCGGCGATGCGGGAAATGGTACGAGAGGCGAGACGGCAAAAACCATCGGTCTGGATATTCTGCCAAGGCGGGCGATCCGGTTCCTCGAGATGCCGCTCTGGCCGCATGCGATCGGCGATCGGCGGATCGGAGCCGTGGCTACGGTCGTGTTGTTCGCCGCCGGCACGGCTGCCGCATTCGTCGTTCCGGCGGCGATTCATGTTGTGTTGTCCGTCTATTGCCTGGCCGGAACCTGGTCGGTCGTCTTCGCGGTGGCCAGGGAGGAGGTGAGGGGGGCGGCGATCAGGATCCCGCATCGTAATCGGGATCCAGAAGTTCCCGATGAGCAGCGGGAATAGTTCCGCTCGCCAAGTGTCTTGGCATTTTTTCTGCGTTTCCGGCACAATGGACGGCATCGTGCGTCTTGCATTTACGAGTTTGTAGCTTTAACATGCATTCGTGCATTAGATGGAATGGGACCTTTCAATGGGCTCGGCTCGCGAACAGTGTCCCATGATCCGAAAAAAGTGCGTCCTGCGTCGGCTTGCGGCGCGAATGCTGAGCTCGGGGAACTTTGTGTGCAATCATGAATGATCTCATCAGCAAACGGCTAAAGTATGCACGGGAGCGAGCCGGCATGACGCAAGAGCAGACGGCCAAGCTCTTTGGGTTTAAGGATCGGCAGACTCTAGCCGCGATCGAGGCCGGGCAACGGAAGCTCACGGCCGAAGAACTCGTCCGTGCCGTCGACATTTTCCAGTTGGATCTGGATTACTTTACCGATCCGCTACGGCTGGTAGGGGAAGGCAGCTTCAACTGGCGCGCCAGCACAGGAATGACCGCTGCCTCTCTGGATTCTTTGGAGCAGCGGGCAGGACGATGGGTCGCTGTCTATCGTCGACTTCGCAATCTGGGGAGTAAGCAGACCCTGCTCAACAAAACGTTGTCTCTCAACGTCCGCAACTCGTTCGAGGAGGCGATGGACGCGGCGGAGAGCCTCGGGATCGAATGGCAACTCGGCGAGTGTCCGGCACAGGAACTGGAAGCCGCGCTGCGTCGGGAGTTGGACGCACTTATCTTGTACGTGCAGTGGCCCAAGGGCGTATCCGGGGCCGCTTGCCAGCTTCCCGGCTTAAATGCGATTCTGATCAATCGTTCCGAGCCTGAGGGCCGGAGGCATTACGACTTGGCGCACGAATGCTTTCATCTCCTTACCTGGGAGCAGATGCCGCCGGAGCATGCCGAGTTGATCGAGACGGTTCATCGCGGCAAGGGCACTCGGAAACGCATCGAACTTCTCGCAGATAACTTCGCGGCGGCATTGCTCATGCCGACACGCGCGCTACGACCGCTCTGGGCGGCGCACCACAACCGGGACATCAACCAGTGGCTAAATGAGACGGCTAGCGCTTTTCGGGTGACCGCACAGGCGCTTCGGTGGCGGTTGATCAATCTGGGATGGCTTTCCAAGAAGGACCAATTGCAAATTCAAGATGCCAAGCTAACGGCAAACGGTCGCCCCCATGCGCAACAACCGACGCCGCGCCCGTTTAATGAGGAGTTCGTCAAGCTTCTGCGCTCGGCGATCGAAAGAGGGGATCTCTCGGTCCGCCGTGTCGCAGCGCTGCTTGAGGTCACTATCGAGGACCTTGCCGATCTGTTCCGGCAATACGATCTGGCCGTTCCATTTGATCTCTGAGCCGGGACCAGCCTCGTGCACCGCGGTCAAACCATTCTCGTGGACACCAACGTCATCATTGAAGCGGTTCGGATCGGATGCTGGAGCGCCATCAAGGCCTATTTTAGGGTCGAAACGGTCGAGAAATGCTGCGAGGAGGCCCGAACCGGCGACATGCATCGTTCAAACTATGTTGTCGTGGACGAAGAGGCGCTCCGGAAACAGGTGAACACGCATTCCGTATCGGAGCGAGAACTGGCGAAACTAGCGATCCTCGACCCGAATTCCACTTTGTTCGACTCGGGCGAACGTCATCTTTGGGCCCATGCGCTTTCGCGAAGCGATGCCTGGATCGCGAGCTCCGCCGACTTCGCCGCGGTCAGAGCCGCGGTGAGACTCGGCTGGGAAGAACGACTCGTCTCGCTAGAAGAACTCGTTAAAGCTGCCAGCGTAAATCCCAGGGCCGGAATTCCTAAAGAGCAGTTCAGTCGCACCCGGCTTTCCGAGTGGCGCACGCATGCCATCCTGGAAAGAGGATCGCTGTGAAGCGGACAACACCTGTTCCAAAGATTCAGATGGTACGCGCTTGGCCTAGCAGGAACGTGGACCGATTCTCGCCATCAATGCAATCTGAAACATGCGTGTTCTCATCTGTCTGCTCCTGGACATCCTGATCGCCGGCGTCTTGATCGTACCGGTGAGCGTCGGCGCAACGTGCGTGGTTTTCGCACTCGGCTTCACGCCGGCATTGTTTGTCGGCAACCATACCGCAGTCGGGCTGGCGCCGTCTGCCATTTGCCTTGTCGGATGGGTCTCCATCATGATCCTGTACTTCTCCCAACCGATGACCGTGGGTGCGCGCGGCACGCGCCTGATGCTCACGAGGCATGGGGAGTGCGCCAGTTCCGGGGAGCAGCTGGGATGGGCATTCCTGTTGGCTTTCGGACTGCTCTGCCCGCCGGTTCTGCTCGTGGCTATGTTTCTTTTCCGTCTCGAACCGATCGATGAGGCTTGGCAACTGGCGGAGCGAGCTCCGGCGATCCGAAGGATGGTAGCCTTTGTCGTGGATTCGGTTATCCTTGCCGTCTGTGTTTATGGCATCGTCGCTGGCGTTCGGGACTTCTGCATAGCAAGACACTTTTCCGGCGAGGCAGCCGCCCATTTGTACTTGCAAGTCTTTGGCGCAGCCTTGCTAACGCTTGGTCCACTTTACGGGACTCTTCTCGAATGGGCGACTGGCGCGACCGTGGGTCACCGTCTGTTCGACCTCCGCGTGGCTCCTGTTGGGAGCGGAGACAAGGTTTCGTTCCTTCGGACGCTGCTTCGGAACGTCGGCAAACCTTTCGGACTCACGATGTTGATAGTGGATTTCGCCAGGGTCGGAGTTGCCAAGACGGAGATCGCGAAAACGGCCAAGGCTTGCGTATGAGTAACGGCGGGATAAGGTCTTGGCGGCATGAAGGCGGTGTTGTTCTTCTCACTCTTGCCGTTCTTAGCAATCGGTTTGCCGACCTGCTCCTCGCCATGGGGCGGGCAGAGGTGGCAGCAGCCAGTTGTGCCCGTGCAGCAGCCGGGGCAAGGGCAGGAGCAGAGGGGGCAGGCGGCGGCTTTCGGGCAGGCTCCGGGGTTTGTCCCGGGTGGGTGTCTGGCGATTACGGAAGCGGATCGGCAGGTGGTGATTTCGGTTATTGCCGACGCGCTTGCGTCGAAGGGAATTGCATTAATCGGATACAGCCCATTATCCAACTATGGGTTTGTCCTGGACAGTCTTGTTTTGACACCTAGCACTACTGTTCTTGTGGTGCGCATGCGGCTTGGGTAATGCATTGTAAAGGTTCTACTGGTGTTCCAGACGGACCACCGGTACCTGGGCACAGCGATTTTATGCGCTTGGCGAACGGCGTGCTCAATGCCGATTACCGTGCCTGCCCAGGTCTTATGGCTAGTCTCCCATAAGGAGACGATTACCTGGGCCAGTTTCGGAAGAAATCACTAACTTGGCGTACCGAGCCGCCAACCATCTGACCAATTCCCGCCGAGAGCGCCCCACCAACTCGATCAATATGTTCGCGGTGAGCTCCGATCCACGCTGCTGCTGCGTCGGAAAAGGCTCTCGTCCAAGAAAATGCGATCTGGACCGAAGTCGCCGCCATGGTCATAGGGATTGCGAGGAAAGCGGCGACGATGCCGACACCGGCGACATAGCGCAAAAGGTATCCGCTGATCAAATACATCCATTGCAGAAACTGAATCAAATTACCGCCAAATTGCAGTAGCGAAAGACCTCCGAACCCACTGAGCAACCGTGATAGCCAACCCCAAATATCGGAGTAGATTCCCCCCGTTGCATAGACGACAGCACTGCGCACGAAATCCCCAACTGATCCGAAGCCGACGATAAAAGTAGCATTATACAAAATGGCCATGATGGCGACACCAATGCCCGTCAATAGCCAAAAAAGCGAAGGTAAGATCGCCAGAGACACCAGGGTTGTCAGATAGTGCCGCCAATAGTCGCGACCAAAACCGAGATAGACTAACGGAATCAACAACATTCCTAATGGCACGTAGAGGTCCCAAGCAAGTTCTGAGCCGCCGAGAAGGAAGAGTTGGGTGAGTGCAATAGCAAAAAGTGACATGATGATTGTAAGATATGCACCCAAAATAGCGACGAACAACGACCCCAAGCCGAAAAGGAAGGACGACCACAAAGCGATCGCCCAGGCTTCGTTAAGCTTGCCGGCATTCCCTAACAGGTGATTCACTTGTGCCCCATCCTGCTGGATCTTGCTGTATGCCGTTTGATCTCTCCACATCACGTTTTGTACCCAGTGCATTGAGAATTTGCACTGCGAGTTCGGACCGCTCAGGTCGAGCTTCTCCATGCCCCCTGTCACCGGCTGCCCGAGCACCCAGCTCATAATCCATTGAGTTGGTGTGTCGCCCATTATTCCAGGGCCCAGATGGGCGATTGTGTTGCCGATCTGTTGAGATGGAGCGGCAAGCTGCACGCGAAGATTGCCGAGCATCGTCTGCGGCCACAGCCCGATGCAAAACACCCAGACGATTACGGATAGGACGCAGATTTGGGAAAATGTCACCGCAAGCGAACGCCCTTGCACGCCGCCAAAGGCGAGGCCGAGACCGGACATAGCTAATGCAACCTGGAGGGCAACCGTACCAAGGTATTGCAAACATGGGATGATCGCTTGATCGAGCGTCTGCCCCATTTGTTGCACCAGCATTTGCAGCTGTGCTAGTTCGACAGTCGGGTCGGGCAAGGGCATAGACGGCACCATCCCCCCTGCAGCCCCTCCGCCGACTGGGACGCCCGCTCTGGCCGGAGGGGCGGCGTGAGATGCGGCAACGGCAAGAAGGAACAGAGCAACTGGGAAGAAGAGGCGGGCAAGGCGGCGAATGGATCTCATGCTGCCTTTTGCGCTGATCGCCCGATCGGCGCAGAAGAGGCATGCCTGAAAATCAGGAAATATGCCGCACGTGAAGCTGAAGGCTACGGCGGGAAGGCCGTTGAGACGACCCCAGACGGAAAGCAGCGGGTGTCTGCATCGACACAGTTTTCTCGGCGGGATATTTTGCACACAGATGTCGATGCTGGCATAGACAGGCATCGGTGAATTGGAACGCTTTGCCGGACTCGGTTGTCTGGCTGGCGTCAATGTTCTTTGAACACAATTGGAGTTGCGAGCGCCTCGGTGAAGGAAGGGTTAAGCGTCGCGCTCGCATGTTGCGTGCGACCAGGAGTTGGTTTTGGTGTCGCTCGCAAATAGGCGATTCGCCCATTGTGCCCGAACAAGTTGCGAGGCGGCTATTCCATCAACCGAAAGGTTGAGGCTTCGTTTAAGCGCGGCTAGGTAGGCCCCAAGAATAGCGACAAAAATCGCTTCCCTCAGCCGAAAGGCTGAGGCTTCGTTTAAGCACACGAAACTATGCCATTCAGGAGACATTAAATAACATTCCCTCAACCAAAAGGTTGAGGCTTTGTTTAAGCGGTACTACTGGTGTGGGTAAGACCCGGACGTGTGAATTCCCTCAATCGAAAGGTTGAGGCTTCGTTTAAGCATCATGCCGGTTCCGCCAAGTAGCCCTATTCCTACGTTCCCTCAACCTTTGGGTTGAGGCTTCGTTTAAGCGGCGAAGCAGGGTTGCTAGGCACCAGGGACGGCATGGTTCCCTCGTCCGAAAGGTTGAGGCTTTGTTTAAGCGACCAAATCGGCTGAGCGATCAGGTCTCTTCCTTAGCATCAAAAAAACGCCGCAGAAGTCCCTGACCTTAGCCGAGGCGTAAGCGGCAATGATTGCAAGCTGTGATGAAAGTCTGTAAAAAGCATCGGCAGAGAACCACTTGCCTGCGCATTGCCTTTCGTTGGTCGGGATGCCGACACGTGGGTCAAGGCCGCAAAACGACGGACTAGTTTCTAAAACAGCGCAAGCAGAAAT